>CAZNQT010000533.1:0-3650 GCA_964574885.1 uncultured Pirellulales bacterium | reverse complement strand
GATCAGCAGTATTCGATACCCCACTTCCGATGGAAAACGACGGATAAAATCTTCCTCGGCAATTATGATATTCCCCTGTAAAATCGAATTCGCCAGCCCGCCAACGAATTGGATTCGAAATCGGTTGCCATTTTCATCCATATAATCAAGAGTATCGCCGATCTTCTTGCCCAGCGCCCATTGAATGGTATTTTGATCCGCAACCGCCGGAATCATTGTAGCCCCGGATTTATATTTACGGTTCAAAAGCTGCCATGGTTGATCGATGTTATCTATGGTTCTCACAAATCGAAAGGCATCTCGCTCAATCAGCATTTCCGGATTTACGGCTACGATTTGCGGTATTTGCGCCCGATTCAAATTCAGACAACTCGCATCATCTCCCACGTGCATTCGTAATTGCACGAACCGAGCCCCCCGGATCTTGTCCTCATCCAGCCCCATCGCTTCACGGCCTTTTCTCGTATTTAAATCATTCAATATCGGCAGCGAACTTTCACCGATGAACTGGAAACCGCCGGTTCCCGAAGATCGGTTATCCGCATCCGTCGATGCATTATGCCGATTTGCTCCTACGGCGAACACTATAAAACTCCCAAAGGCCAGTAGAATGGCCACCGACAGACTCCGGCCGCGCCTTCGACAGGTATTACGTAAGCCTAAATTTCCCAGGGTCTTTAGCGCCGACGTCCTGAAAACGCGCGCCCAGTGAAACAGCAGGCCGTAGATCAATGCCATTCCAGAAATCAGTAATAACGTTCCTGCCGCGAAAAATATCCCCGCTCCGCTTCCTCTCGGTTTCGCCAGATGGAAAGATATCAATACTATCGCAACTATGATCCCCCAAATAGCCGTGTAAAATCCGATCTTGCCCCAATTGAGTTTTGTCCTTTTAATTGATTTCGTTGATGCCCTCGATCCGCTTAATAATTCCCGCACAGGTTGTCTTCCCTGTCGCCATAGCGTGATCCACATCGCCCCCGCCGCTATAATCACACTCACCGCCAATCCCATCAACAAGGTCGATGGTTGCGTATGGAATTGGATCGCGGCACTGGCAATCGCCCCTTGCCAAACCGTAGATAGTGCCCATAAAGTTGTTTTCGTATAAAATATGCTCGCCAAGACTCCAAGAACCGAGCCAAAGAGTGCCAGCATAGTGCCTTCCAGTTGCAGTAACAAACGGATCCGCCGAATCGTATATCCCAACGCCAAGAGAGTACCGACTTCAACACTGCGCTGTTCAATACCGAACACAAACAGCAATCCCATTAAGACCAGCGCCGCCGCGATCAAAAAGAAACTCAGGCTCAGAAACAACATGCCGAAATCAAGTGCCTCGCCGCTGGCCTGTTTGCCTAATTGTCCGACGGGTACAAAGGATAATCCCATCGCCGCCGGTGATAATTCCTTGCGAATTGTCTGTTCAACATTTCGGCGATTCACCGCGTCGAGCGGATAACGTACCGCCGTTAAATTCCCAAACCGATTCTGCCACATTGCCTGCCCGGCTTGTAACGTAATAAACGCTTTCGGCGTCCCCCGATACCGATCCCAATACGTTTCGTCATCCCACGGCGTTTGGTTCGGTTTGCGAATCCGTCTGAAATCCAGATCGATGCCCGTGTCCCAGTCATCACAATCTTTGGCATCCGACATACCCGGAAAATTCGGCATCAGATTCGGATCCACCGCCGCCCCTGCCATCGCCACCACATCCCGTATCCGAAACTTTTTCGGCGGCGGCTCTACTAACTTTCGTCCGGGCGCCATCACAAAGTAACGCAGGGCAAGATTGATGCCACTCAACTTCTGCCGAAGTTTCGCGAGATCATACCCTTCGACTTGTTGCGGATTCGACTGCTGAGACAACAGGTCTCTGGCCAGCCATTCGTTGATGATAATTTCATCCTCACCCAGATCGGCAGGAATGATTTGTCCTAAACCTGTGGGCAGCAGCGTCGATGAATCTTTTGCAGCATCCCCTGGAAGTCTCCCCACCGCTGACACTATCGAATAGGGAGCATTCGGTTCTCCTATACTTAATTCATTGACAAAATAACTGAATATTCCCAACGCCGGAGCATCGACCTTCGAGGCAGCCTCAGCTACCGCCGGCTCCATGAAAATTCGATTCGTACGTAATTCCAACACCCCCTGCCGTGGCAGTTCCCGCAGTGACAGACCCGCATCCGCCAATTCCCATTTGGCCGCTAACGCCTCCTCCGCCTGCTCCACCGATATCGCCCGTGCTCCGGCCCCTCCCAATAACAGGATATTCGCACGCCCCGCTAAATCGACCTCCCGCGCTAACCAATCCAGCTTCACAAAGGCATTCATAGGCGCTAATTGATTAGCCCGCAAATCAAACCGGCCGAATTCCTCGTCGCTCACGATGGCTTTAACCTGCAAATCAGCGCTTTGCGAAAAATCCCGTTCCAGACTCAGCATCGCTTCCCGCGGCAGATAATTCGGCTTCCGAACGAAGAGCTTTATTTCATCGCCAATCTGAACTTCCAGGTACCTCGCCAGCGATTCATTTAATACAATTTCATCTGTACCACTGCCGAAAGGATTCTCGCTGTTGCCGATCCGCCAGAATCGCTCATCCACCCCCAAAATTTGCACCTGATTGCGACGCTGTTGATTTTCATTATCAACGATCATCCCGGAAAGCTGCAGGAACGGAGCTACTTCTATCTGCAATTCTCCCGCTATTTCCTCCGCCAGCCTCGCTCGAAAAAAACGATTCTCGCCTACCAACGCAATCTGCGTCTCCCCCAGTCGCAATTTGGTCATCCGCCTTAAACTGTAACTCACTGAATCCCCCACCAACAGCGCCCCCGTCAGTACCGCCGTTGCCACTGCTGCCCCGAGAATGACTCCTAAATGCGTCCGCCAAAAATAACGCAAATTGTGTTGTATTAACCTTATATAGTTCATTTTTATCATTCTAAGTGCCCCCGCCACACAAAACACTGCGCAGCGGCGAGAACAAAATATCTTTCTTCTTAACCATAAACTGTCAACGGTAAACCGTAAACTTATTTACCCATCTGCTCATATACTCATATACTCATTTACCCATTTACTATTGATTTCAACTTCCCTTCCTGCAATTCCAACACCCGCCCCAAGCGTTTCGCCAGAAGCAGCGAATGCGTCACCACAATTAGCGTCACCTGTTCCTGCTGATTCATTTCGACCAGCAGTTCCGCCAGAGTATCCGAAGCTCTTCTATCCAGCGATCCCGTCGGTTCATCTGCCAGCAGTAACTTTGGCCGGTTGATCAAAGCCCGTACCACCGCTGCACGCTGCCGCTCCCCACCGCTTAATTGCCCCGGCCGGTATCCCATCCGCTCTTCCAATCCGACTCGCTTTAAAAATTCTTTGGCCCGATCCTCGACTTCCTGTCGGTCGATCTCACGATTCACCAAGGTCGGTATCAGTACATTTTCCAGCACCGTGCACTGCGGCAGCAGATGATGCAGTTGAAAGATAAAGCCTATCTCCCGATTCCTAACCTGTGCCAATCCTTTTTCTCCCAGTTGTGACAAATCTTTCCCATCCAGGATCACGCACCCCGCACTAGGGCGATCCAGCGTCCCGATTATATTTAAAAACGTGCTCTTGCCCGATCCCGATGGCCC
>CAZNQT010000532.1:0-3663 GCA_964574885.1 uncultured Pirellulales bacterium | reverse complement strand
ATCATGTACTTACCAGCGAGGAAATACTTACCAATTATAACCTGGGGCCGGATGCGCCCCATGCGCAGTACCTGGCTTCCAATCCCAATCCGGCGAATCATTCTGTGGGCGCGCTGCCTGCGACAGTGCTTAACTGGACCGCACCCGCCTATGGAGATCCCGACAGCTATACCGTTTATGTCAGCGATGATCCTGATTTGTTGAACGCTCAGATCATCGAAGTATCGCAGGGAACCGGTTGTGCGCCGTCGCTGAGCTATGATACAACCTACTATTGGCGCGTAAATAGTAACTACCAAACCACTTATCAAGGCGTCGTCTGGACCTTTACCACGTCTCCCCAGCCTTGGGATCGTTCTCCCCTTGGCGATATCAATGACGATTTCGAAGTCAATAGCCTGGATTTGCAGTGGATGATCCATGATTGGCTGACCGATGCCAACAGCCCCGCGAATCTCGTGGACCTGGGCAGTGAATCCGTCAAGGTGGATTCCCTGGATTATGCCCAGCTAGCTAATAACTGGCTGAAGTCTGTTTCCAAGCTGGTCATCAACGAGTTTATGGCGAATAATCGAGATTACTATGCCGACTCGAACGGCGACTATGACGACTGGATCGAAATTTATAATGCCAGCAGTGAAACGATAGATCTAAGCGGCATGTATCTGACGGATAATCTGAACAATCCGGACAAGTGGCAGATACCCCAGGGAACCACAATTGGGCCGTATGGACACCTGATTTTCTGGGCGGACGAGGAGGAACAAGAGGGCGGTAACCACACGAATTTCAAATTGGATGATGCGGGAGAAGAAATCGGATTATTCGACGCTGATGGCGCTACCTTAATTGACAGCGTGGTATACGATGACCAGTACCCTTATTTATCCTATGGCCGACATCCCGACGGCGGCCCCGATTGGCGATTCTTTGATGTCCCCACCCCGATGGGCCCGAACGCCCAGGGATATCTGGGCGTCGTGGCCAAAACGGAATTCAGCGTGGACGGAGGATTCATTTCCGATCCCGACGGGTTTGACGTGCATATCACTTGTGACACCCCGGACGCTGCGATCTTCTACTCTACCAATTTTACCAATCCCACCGAAAGCAGTATTCCATATACCGGGCCTATTCATATTGATTCCACCACCTGTTTGCGAGCTGTTGCTTTTAAGACGGGTTGGCTTCCCAATCACACTACCAGCCGCACCTATATCGATCTGGAGGATGTGATGGACCAACCTGCGTATCCGCCCGGTTTCCCCACTTCCTGGGGTTCCCTGACGCCGGATTATCAGGTGGATCCGGATGTCGTCGATAATCCTCTCTACTCCGCTACTTTTAAAGAGGACCTCCAGACTATTCCTTCCATTAGTATTGTTATTCCCAATGACGATTTATTTAACGCTGCCGGCGGTATCTATGCCAATCCCACACAACGCGGTCCCGCCTGGGAGCGAATGGCCTCCGTTGAAATAGTCGATCCCGTTAGGGAAGAATATTACCAGTCCAATGTCGGCCTTCGTATGCATGGCGGCTATGCCCGCACCACCAATACCGCCAAACAATCTTTACGCATGATCTTTCGCAGCATCTATGGACCTTCAAAACTGGATTTTCCCCTTTTTGAAGACAGTGATATCGATGTCTTCGACCAACTGGTCCTGCGGGCGACCTGGAATTATAGCTGGACGGGTGATAGCGGCGGCCGTACCGAACGCGCCCAGTATATGCGCGAACTCTATGCCCATGACGCCATACGCGATATGAACCGCCTGCAGGGCTTTGGCCGGCATGTCCACGTTTATATCAACGGTTTGTATTGGGGTATGTATATTCTCACCGAAAGACCGGACGATGGATTTGCCAGTGAGCACCTGGGTGGCAGTAAATCCGATTACGATGTGATTAAAACCAATGCAGAATACTGGGAGGGACCCAACGTCATCGAAGTGCTTGCCGGCGATCGCCAGGCGTGGGATCAGTTATTCACGCTCGCCGAAGCCGACCTCTCCACGCCTCAGGCCTACGCTGCCATTCAGCAGTATCTCGATATCCCCGCCATGATTGATTATATGCTCATGATCTTCCACACCGGTAGTCGCGATGCCCCCGTCTTAATCGGTAATGACGCCGCGCCCCGGAATTTCTATGCCATTCGCAAACGCGAACCGGGCGCTGGATTTGTATTTATCCCCTGGGATGTCGAGTGGTCCCTCGAGGAAGAATCGCTGGACCGCGTCAATGTCGCCAATTATATCAATGGCTACGAGAATCCCGCCTATCTTACCACTAAGCTCAAAGCAAACGAAGAATTTCGTATGCTGATGGCGGACCACGTGCATAAGCACTATTTCAACAACGGCGTCTTAACCGAGGCCAATACCGTCGCCCGCTACTGGAATCGTATCATGGATATCGACCGTGCTATCGTCGGCGAATCGGCGCGCTGGGGCGACTTCAGAAGATCAACGCCCTATACGCGTAACGTCGAATGGATCGCCGAACGAGATCGTTTAATCAATACCTATTTCCCGGCTCGCGATGATGCGGTATTGTCTCAACTGCGTTCCGCCGGATTCTATCCCGATGTGGATGCCCCGGTCTTTAACATCAACGGTTCCTATCAGCACGGGGGTTATGCAGACTTGGCCGATAGCCTCAGTATGGATAATCCCAACGGCTCCGGTGCCATATACTATACGCTTACCGGCCAGGACCCGCGTTTGCCGGCCTCGGCGCAGAATCAGATTACCCTGGTTCCCGAAAATAGCGATAAGCGAGTTCTCATTCCGGATGCCGATATCGGCAGCGACTGGCGATCCGACACTGTCTTTGACCATTCCTCCTGGGACCTCTGTACCGGCAGTCCCGGCGGCGTCGGCTACGAAACCGGCGCCGGCTATCAGGACCTCATCACTCTCGATACCGCCGAGGATATGTACGGTTCCGGCAAGAACACTACCTGCTACATCCGGATTCCCTTCACCCTGAACGCCCAAGACCTGGACGGGTTGAACTTTATGACCTTGAAAGTACGCTATGACGACGCCTTGGTCGCGTACTTTAACGGGATTCCGGTTGCGACCCGTAATTTTACCGGTACGCCCCAATGGAACTCCTCTGCCGACAACGATCAACATGAAGCGAGTACAGTTGACTGGGATGAAACTATCGACCTCTCCGCCTATCTGGGCAATTTACAGGTGGGCCAGAATCTGCTCGCCATTCACGGGATGAACTATTCGCCGACCAGTTCCGATTTTATTATCTGTGCCGAATTAGTAGCCGGCGCAAGCGCTAACGACGATGGCATCTCAGTAGCAGCGGTGGAATATACCGACCCCATACCCTTGGATAAAAGTTGCCATGTCAAAGCCCGCGTATTGGATGACGGTATCTGGAGCGCCTTGAACGAAGCGGTCTATGCAGTCGGACCGGTAGCAGAAAACCTGCGTATTACGGAAATCATGTATCATCCCGCCGGCGATCCCAATGCGGAATTTATCGAACTGAAAAACATCGGCGCCGAGACGATCAATTTGAACCTGGTGAGTTTCACCAACGGCATCGACTACACCTTCGATAATTCCGTAGAGCTGATTTCGGGCGAGAACGTCGTAGTTTACAAGAACGAGACGGCGTTTGACACTCGTTATC
>CAZNQT010000531.1:0-3682 GCA_964574885.1 uncultured Pirellulales bacterium | reverse complement strand
CAGGATAAAAATCGCAACGGCTTCTACTTAAGCGGCAACCCGGCCGGCGAAGTTGTCAACTGGATCAACGTGATGAGCGAACCTACTATGCTGCCGCCGTATTATAAGGGATCGTCAAACAGCCAATTAATATCCATGCTGGCTGCAGGTCATAATGAAGTTACCCTATCGCAGGAAGAAATGGATAAACTTGCCTGTTGGATTGACTTAGTGGTTCCCTATTGCGGCGATTATACCGAAGCCAATCTCTGGACGCCTCAGGAACACGAAAAATATCAACACTACCTCGGTAAACGAAAACGCATGGAGCGAATGGAAACAACAAATATTTCGAAGTATATTAAATATCAGTCCGAACAAGTTTCAAAGAAAAATACCTACTATCATACACAAGTTAGGAATTAAAACCTTACTGGAGGTTAATGGAAAGGTATGATAAATACGATTCCATCTCGAAGGGATTTTCTGGCACGATGTGGTGCGGTTGTATCAACCTTTTCTTACACCGGTAGCATTTTTGCCCAGACAAAACCGAAACTACCTAATATTCTTTTTATTCTGGCGGATGATCTGGGCTGGATGGACAGCTCGCTGTATGGCAGTCAATATTACGAAACTCCGAACTTAAAACGTCTCGCCCGACGCGGTATGATGTTCACCAACGCCTACGCGGCTAATCCGCTATGCTCGCCAACGCGGGCCAGCATTATGACGGGCAAATTCCCCGCCCGTTTGAAGATCACCGCGCCGGCCGGTCACTTGCCGCCGCTGCCCAACCAGCCGCTCCTTAAAAAACAGGGTCCGCCCTGGCAGAAAATTGTCTGGCCGCGGAGCAAACGATTTCTGCCCCTGGAAGAATTTACTCTCGCCGAAGCACTCAAAGAAGTCGGTTATCAAACAGCGTTTATCGGTAAGTGGCATCTGGGACATGAGCCCTGGTGGCCTAAAAAACAGGGCTTCGACATCAACATCGCCGGCGGTCAGTATCCCGGCCCACCGAGTTATTTCTCGCCTTATAAAATCAAAACTTTACCCGATGGCCCGACAGGTGAATACCTCACTGACCGACTCACCAACGAGGCGATAAAATACCTTAAACAAGATCGTCGAGATCCCTTCTTTTTATGTTTCTGGCATTATGCGGTTCACGCGCCTTTCCAGGCTAAAGAAGATATTACGAAAAAATACCGTCAAAAAAAGGACCCGCGCGGCAGACAGAAATGTCCTGTTATGGCTTCCATGATTCAGAGCCTGGATGAAAGTATCGGTCGAATCCTCGATACTCTCGATAAGCTGAAACTGTCCGACAATACAATTATTTTCTTTACTTCCGATAACGGCGGCAATATGTATAGTGACGTCGAGGGTAATCCGCCAACGAATAATTATCCCCTCCGCGGCGGCAAGGCGACGATCTACGAAGGCGGTACCCGCGAACCCACGGTGATCGTCTGGCCCGGTGTTGTTAAACCCGGCTCTCGCTGCGACGAAATCATTAGCAGCATCGACTATTATCCCACCATCCTGGATATTCTGAACCTGAATCCCCAACCGAATCAACATTTTGACGGTGTTAGTATTGTCCCTCTTCTTGAGGGGAAATCCAAACTCGACCGCGAAGCCATTTTCTGTCATTTTCCCCACATGATACCTGCGACCGATAACTGGCCCTGCGTCTATGTTCGTTGTGGCGACTGGAAACTCATTCGCTTCTTCCACGCCGCCGAAGATGATAAACATCGTTACGAGTTATATAACCTTGCCGAGGATGTCAGCGAAACCAATAACCTCGCAGCTAAAATGCCGGTAAAGGTTCAACAACTCGACGCTCTGATTGAACAGCACCTCCAGGATACCGGCGCCCTTGTCCCGAAGCTTAATCCACGGTATGATCCTAATGCCAAACCGCCGGTGCGTACCAGGCAAACCCGTAAAAATTCGCCCGGTAGGAATAAAAAATAAAATAAATCTCAGTAAGTATGTTTAAAAGGAGCTTTTCGATGAGTCGAATGAATCGCCGAAGCTTTCTCAAGCAGGTTTCCGCCGGCTTTGTCGCCGCCGGTTTAACATCCTGCAATCTGAATTCGATGCAGGCACAAGCTACTCCCGCCAAACGGCCCAACATTATCCTGATCATGTCGGACGATATGGGCTATTCCGACATCGGCTGTTACGGCGGCGAAATTCATACTCCCAATCTCGACCGCCTGGCCTACAACGGCCTGCGCTTCACTCAATTTTACAACACCGCCCGTTGCTGTCCCACTCGCGCCTCACTCATGACTGGTCTCTATCAACATCAGGCCGGGATCGGACATATGATGGACGATCGTGGCTTGAAAGGGTATCGGGGGGATCTCAATAAAAATTGTATGACGATTGCCGAGGTTATGAAATTAGCGAACTATAAAACCTACATGGCCGGCAAATGGCACGTTACTCCTTGTCGTCTTAATCAGATCAGCAAACACAACTGGCCCCTCCAGCGTGGCTTCGACCGTTTCTTCGGTACGATTCACGGCGCGGGTAGTTTCTATGATCCCAATACCCTCACCCGTGATAATGAATTCATCGCACCCGATAAGGATTTCTACTATACCGATGCCATCAGCGACAATGCCATCTGGTTCATCAAAGAAAATCCCGCCGATAAACCGTTCTTTATGTACGTCGCCTATACCGCCGCCCACTGGCCTATGCACGCCAAACCGCAGGATATCGCCAAATACAAAGGCCGTTACGACCGGGGTTGGGACGCCTTGCGTAAGGAACGCTATGAGCGCATAATTAAAATGGGCCTCATTGATTCGCAATGGAAACTCACCGAACGCGATCCCCAGGTTCCGAAATGGGAAGACGCCGACCTGAAAGAATGGCACGCCCGTCGCATGGAAGTTTATGCCGCCATGGTCGATTGTATGGACCAGGGCATAGGCCGGATCGTCGATTCCTTGAAATCTAAGGGGATCTTTGAAAACACCCTGATCTTCTTCCTGCAGGATAACGGCGGCTGTGCGGAAGAATACGGCAGCCGGGGACCTGTGAAACCTGATCCCACAAAACCAATTAAATTAAAACCTATGCAGCCCGGCGAACTCCAAACGGCCATGCAGCCGAAAGTTACTCGGGATGGACGACCCGTACGTACCGGCCGCGGCGTGATGCCCGGTCCGGCCGATACCTATATCGCCTACGGTAAGCCCTGGGCCAACGTATCCAATACCCCGTTCCGGCTTTACAAACATTGGGTGCACGAAGGCGGCATCTCTACTCCGCTGATTGTTCATTGGCCCGCCGCCATCAAACGTAAAGGTGAGTTTCGTCATCAACCCGGCCACCTCATCGACATCATGGCTACTTGTGTCGATGTTACTGATGCGCCTTATCCCAAAGAATATAAAGGCAATCCCATTACGCCGATGGAAGGGAAAAGCCTTATTCCCGCCTTCGACGCGAATCAATCCATCAAACGCAAAGCTCTCTATTGGGAGCACGAAGGCAATCGTGCCATCCGCATCGGCAAGTGGAAACTCGTCGCCCGCGTGCAGCGGAATGGACATGTGACCGAGGCCGACAAGGATAACTGGGAACTCTACGACCTGGAGGCCGACCGCAGCGAAATCAATAACCTGGTTACGAAATACCCCGATCGAGCCAAACGGATGGCCAAGCAGTCGCAAAT
>CAZNQT010000530.1:0-3683 GCA_964574885.1 uncultured Pirellulales bacterium | reverse complement strand
CTATACTCGTATTCCGGTACGCCCCCGCTTAAAGCTGGGCCTGCTCGTACTCGTAATCGGATTGCTGATACACCTGTCGGCGTGCCTGGCGCGGGTAAATTTTGTGAGCGGCTTTGCCTTCATCGTGGTACTCATCGGCATAGTATTAACCCTATGGGGGGCGACGGCGCTAAAGCGGTTATGGTTTCCGCTGATATTTTTATTTTTTATGGTTCCGTTACCGGAAGTATCCATAGCCCAACTGAATTTTCGACTGAAGATGATCTCGGCGGATTGGGGCGTTCAACTTGCCAATTTGCTCGGCATAATCGTGGAGCGTTTGGGCAATAAGGTGTTTCTGACCGACGGTAAGAGTATGTACGTCGCAAACGTTTGTAACGGCCTACGCACCCTGATCAGCGTCATAGCCTTCGGAGCGTTGTATGCCTATATCTGTCAATTGCGTGGCCTTTGGCGGATCGGGTTGTTTTTGACGTCGGTTCCCATAGCCGTGGTGAGTAACTCGTTACGGATCGTGAGCCTGATCGTGGTGGCGGATCTATGGAACGTAGAGACGGCGACGGGCTGGTATCACGATTTTTCCGGATTGATGATACTCGTGATGGCCTTTGCCCTGCTGTTCGGAGTGGAAAAGTTGATCCTGTGGATTCGCAAGAAGTTGGGCCGAAGCGCTGAGATCGTACCACTGTTTGAGGGCGTGCGGCGAACGAGTACAGATGAGAAGCAATTGCAGCAACTGCTAGGAGTTTTTCGGAGACCGAGCGGTTGGACAACCGTGATTCTCATCGGCCTCGCGGCGGCGGGAAGTGTCTATCTTACTCGTACGACCCCCCCCATCTACGATACGAAAAAACTGCAGAAGGCCCTCCCCATGCAAATAGATCACGATGGGGAACCGTGGAAGGGTAATGACCTGCCGATAGATCGGCAGTCGGCCTTAGTTTTGGAAACCGAAGATATTATCCAGCGTCGGTATTTTGATCCCGAGAGCGACAGGTACGTGGATTTCTGTGTCATTTTCAGCGAGGATAACCGCAAGGGGACACATCCACCGGATCTGTGTCTGGAAGGGGGAGGAATGAATATAGTTATTAAGAAAGATATTCAAGTTTCGGGTATAGCGGGGGAAGGCAGCATTCCCTGTCGCGAGATCATCGTTCAGTCCGGTCAAGACTATACCTGCTTTCTCTACACATATAAATGTGGCGCCCGCTATACCTCAAGTTTTTGGCTGCAACAGTATATAATCTTCACTAATGGATTATTCAACCGGAACTCCAGCGGGGCCTTGATTCGTGTTTCCACGCCCATGCGTTCCGGATTGAAGGATACCCAAGCACAAGATAGAACGAAGGATTTCCTGCGTATCGGAATTCCCTATTTAGAGCGAGCCTTACCGTAATCAAAGGATGTAATAATGAAACGTCGAATTGTATTGATCCTGATTATTATGTTGATGGTACTCCTGTTAGCCGGAGGCGTCTATGTGTATATAAAAAAGAGGGGTCCATCAACGCTGTTAAAACGTGCCGACGTGGCGATACGTGCCCAGAATCTGGACAAGGCGGAGGAGTTGGCCAGCAAGTATATAGAAACGTATCCGGAGGACTGGCGTGGCTACCACCTGTTGGCCGATGTGTACGCAAAGCAGGGGCGTTATGAAGACGCCCGTAGCCGGTTGGAACACCTTCAGTCAGAGGCCGACACGCTGCATCCTGATATGTATGAGGTGTTGATTCTACTGGCGAATACGTACTCCTTTCCTGCCAGAGAATCCCTGAAGACGGCGGAATCGAGTACCCGGATAGAAGTATTGGAAGCCGCCATCGCGCAGATCCGAAAAGGCAACAAGATTCTATCAGGAATAAAAACAACCAACGAGAAGCGAGCCCTGGAAGTCCAACAAGGAATCGCTATGAATAAGGCCTTCATGGGCGAATTTCTTTCTCAGATCGCCGATCGATATAAAAATGAGGCAGAAATAGCCAAGGTCGCCGGTGATGCCGATCAGTGCCAGAAATACCAAAAGAAGCAAGAAGAGGCTTCCCAGGAATCGCAAGACGAACTTCGGGAGGCCATCCGCTTATTCCTGAAGGTAGTATCGCAGGATGCGTCCCGTTCCAAAGCGGCGCGTTCGTTAGTCGAATTATCTTACAAGTATGGGACAGATGCCACGAAGGAAGCGGTTGGCAAAGTACTATTGAATACGGAGAAAGCCGATCCGATCGCTACAATGATGTTCCTGGTTAACAGGCTGATGATTAACTATCAGCAGGGCGTCTATGTGTCGATCGAAAGCGAAGCCCAAAAAGCGAAGATTCGCAAAGTTGCCCAAAGTTTGGACGCGCTCTTGGAAGAAAATCCGGATGAAGAGCAGATCCTGCTACAGCGAGCCATGTTGGCCGTGATGCTTTCGGATTTTTCCACGGCCGAGAGACTGATTAAGAACGTACTGTCCCAGCATCCTCGCCAGTACCAGGCGAGACTATTGGAAGCCAAGATTCTTTTAGCGCATGGCGAGACGTCCGAGGCGGAGCGGAAACTATTCAGCTTAAAGGCGGAATACCCCAACGAGCCGGAGGCCCACCTGACCTTTGGGGAAGTGGCTATGTCGGCGGGTAAAAAGGAACTTGCCCTGCAGGCGATGCGTCGGGTGACGGAACTGGAACCGGATAATGCAAAAGCGCGTCGTTTTTTAGCGAAATCGCTGCTGAACGAGGGTTTCTTTGACCAGGCCTTTATGGATGCGCAGGCTTATTACGAGTATCATCCGGAAGATCCTATAGCCCTGCGTCTTTATGTGGAAACAGCCATTCGCACCAATCAGATCGATAAGGCGCGTCAGGCTTTGGATAAAACCAAAGCGGAACATGCCTCGAATCCCACGTTAATGGATGCGGCGGCAGAAGGGTATGGGAGAATCAGGGATAAAAAGCAAATGTTGGCAGCGGCGCAACTTGCAGCAGATAGTACGCCGGGCACGTTGCAAGATCGGCTGTCCGCAGCCAATGCCATGATGCTACTGGGGAGAACTGCCGAGGCGGAAAAGCTGCTTTCCGAAGAACTGGTGCGTGAGCCCCAGCATCCCGGGATCAATTATGCGCTGGGCGAGATTTACGTAAAAACCGGCAGATATTTACAAGCGATCGAACGATTAAGTGAAGCCGTACGTTTGGATGCTAATAATGAAAAGTATTGTCTGAGTTTGGCGCGTGTCTATTTGAATATCGGCGAGGTGGACGAATGTCAAAAAATTCTTGATGGAATCAGTCCCACAAATGCTAATGCCAATTTCCTGCGCTTACAGATTAAGTTGGTACAAGGGAAACCGATAGATAACTCGGAGGCACTCGAGCAGGTCGGTTCTTCGGGGAGTCTGGGGGTTGCGTTGGCCTATCTGAACAATGGCAAACCGGAGAAATGTATCGCCATTTGCGAAACGGAGCTTACCAAGAATCCGGCAGACACGCAATTGCGAGGATTACTGGGTCAAGCCTATCTGACCGTCGGTCAGCGGGATGAATGTTATGAACAGTGGAAGAAATTACTGGAGTTAGCGCCGGAACAATTGGTGAACTACTATCATCTGGCAAGCCTGCTGATCCGAGATATACCCGTATCGGAGGTGGCGAGCGAGTTGAAAAAAATATCCGGCGCCCAAGCGGGATTGATCGAGTTAACCG
>CAZNQT010000529.1:0-3687 GCA_964574885.1 uncultured Pirellulales bacterium | reverse complement strand
TTGACGTCGTCCCGAACAGCCCCGCCGCCCAGGGCGGCATCCTCCCCGGCGACGTCCTTACCCGTATTGCCGACGTCCCTGTTAAAGATAAATCCGACGATTTCATCGCCAAACTGCTGATTGGCGCTGACAAAACTCCTGTGACCGTCTGTGTCCGTCGCGACACGCTGGAAAAACATTTTTCCCTGACTCGTGCTCTCGTCGAAGCTCCCACCGTGCGTTATGAGCAGATCCTGGATAAACCCAATCGAATCGGCTATTTACGCATCGCTTCTTTCGACCGGGATACCGCCCTCGAACTACGTCGAGCCGTCAACTCCCTGATACGCCGCGGCGTGCAAAAACTCGTTATCGACCTTCGCTGCAACGGCGGCGGCATCATGGCCTCCGGCATCGACGCCGCTCGTCTCTTTCTCGAGCGCGGCGCCATCGTTACCGTACAATCCGCTCAACAGACTCGCCGCTACGCCGTGGACAAAAACGGTGCCGCCGTCTTCGAACTACCTCTGGTGCTCCTGGTGAACGATAGTACCGCCAGCGCCGCCGAGATCTTCGCCGCCGCCCTCGCCGATCACCACCGCGCCACCCTCGTCGGTCGAAACACGCTTGGTAAAGGCGTCGTCCAAACCATCTTTCCTCTCGATAAAGCACCCACGGGCCTCTGTATCACGACGGCTTCCTACACCCCCCCCTGCCGAAAAAACTTCCATCACATCGGTATCGCCCCTGATATCCTGGTTCCCCAGAAACCAACGACCGGGAACGAAGAACCAAGAACGAGGAATCCGGAACTCGGAACCCGGAACCCGGAGCCCGTCCTTTCCATGACCGCCCTCCTCTCCGACGAAGATCCCGCGCTCCAAACCGCCCTGCATATTTTTAATTCCCATCCCTCCCGACTCGCCAAAAAATAATTACCCCTTTGCCTGAATCGTGGGATGGAACCTCACTTGAGTTTTCGAGATGGATTTCATATTCTATAATCAAAGAGGCTCAGCGACGTAGCTGAGCTAAAATATAAAATGCTTCATGGGAAATCCCGGAGAAAGGAACCATGTTTTGATTCACAAAATGATGATTATTCTGGCCGTTCTGATGTGTATGGGGCCGACAGCTTTGTTGGGCAAATCCTCCTCCGATAGCCGGTCCGATCGCATACATTGCGTCACCGATATTTCGCACGAATTCACGTTTTATTTTGACGGTCGCTTCGGCAAAAATTACGTCGCTCCCAATGGCGTCGATGTCCGAAACTGGGGGACGCTGCACAAGTATGATCTTCGTTATGCCAACCTCCTTATCCTCCAGTCGTCCGCATCCCCCTGTCCCTATTTGCCCGAAGACATCAAAGCGGTGGAAAAATTCCTGCACGCCGGTGGGGGCGTTGTTGTCTTGGGCGACTATGCCCGGTTTCGCCAAGAGAAAGAGTACCGCCTGAATGCACTGGCCCGGCATTTCGGTGCGGAGTTTGTCAATGAATCCGCTCAGAAACCGTTAAGGGGATTTTCGATACTGAAGAAAGAAACTATTGCTTGTTATTCCCCCAGGATCTTCAAGCTTTTAAAACCCTCAGATTGGCTGGTTCTAGTCAAGGATGGCAAGGGCCGCGTGCTGATGGCTCGGCGATCGGTGGGCAAAGGCCAACTTCTCATATCCTCTCGCTCTTTATGCGGCCATAAACCGGATGCTAGCGATCCTATCAACGAACTTTGGTGGAAACCCCTATTGAAAAGGATCGCCGCCCACAAAGCCGTCGATCCCAAACGCCGCCCGAAACATCAAATGCCCGAGAACAAAACCCTACGGGAAAGACTCCCGATTCAGTATTCGGACTACCTGAAATCCTACGCCGATGCGATCTATGACATGTATGATCAGTGCTTCTCGATCATACAGAAAGTTATGGGAGTACCGCCCTCGAAGGGCATGTTGACCAATCTGATTCTTTTACCCACCGGAGGGGGTGGTTTCTCCTCCGGTTCGAGCATTGGTTTAGCGGCATGGTGGGGTGGTTTCCCCGAGAAAAGATACGGTATGGTTGAGCTGATTTCCCATGAATCAACCCATTCCTGGGTGCATCCCTTCACCGAGCCTATGTGGAACGAGGGCATTGCAACTTACGTCGGCATTCTGGTGGGCCGTCGCATGGGACTCAAGAATGACGCCGATTCCACCTTACAGGGCTGGATAAAGGGTGCGCGAAAATATGATAAGGATATGTCCAAATACGATCTGGCGCATGGCAAGGACGTTCCCCATGTGGTGCGGATGGCCAAGCCGATGTGGATTTTTGAGCAGTTAGCCAAAGAAAAACCGGATATCGTTGCTCGCTACTTCCAGACAAAACGCAAGCTCGCCACGCCCGACAAGCTCTCGAAGTACACCGCCGATGACAGTGTCGCAGTGCTGAGTATCGCTATGGGACGCGATCTGTTTCCCTGGTTCCAATCCCTGGGCATTACCGTGGATCGAAACCAGGCAAAGATCGAATTTGACTAAAGTGTGATCTGATTATACAGAAGTTACCCTAGCATATCAGATCTGGTGCTCGCTTGCTGCGAACGCATATCCGCCCCAACGGGGCGAAAGAAATACTTCCGTTGACGATAATATACCAAATTTGCTACAATATTTTCATTTACTAAACGTCTTAATTATAGCAGTATGCTAATAGAAACTGTTTTTGTAGAGATAAATTTAATGGCAATTTACCAGGATTTAGGGCCCATTGATTTTCCCCTTGCTAAATACTTCTGTAATACGAATTGTTAATGAATAAAATGATCCCCAAATTCATTGCTTTCTTTATCGGTTGGCTGTTGTATATTATCTATTGGCTTTATACTTCATACCATAATGGTTATGAAGGTTATGCTGAACTGATTACGATGCCTTTTTTCACTGCTGTCATGAGTGCTATTTCCGTCGGTATTGTACTTCTGGTGGGCCTTGTACTTAGAATTCCTCCCTTAAAAAGATGGTGGTCTCACACTTGGTTATGGGCTGCTTCCATAGTGATCGTATCGTTATTTATTCTACGCTTTGGTAAATCTCTCGGCTTGAAACATATTAATGAATTTGATAACTCCCAGAAATCAATCGAGGGATTTCCGCGGTCTATTGTATTTATTTGCTTTTTTTCTATCCTGTTCGCCGTGGCGAACTGGCCGATGAAAAAGAAATTATCAAATCAATCGATCGAAGATTCGAATGATCAGCCTGATAGATCACCTGTCGATGAAACGTAAGGCCAATTTTAACCACCAATCCATTCTCTTCTTTCTTACCGTGAACCGTGAACTATTTTTTTCCACCTTTCTCACTTTTCACACCCTTCTCACCCTTCTCACTTTGAACCTCTTTCGCAAATACCATTTCACTCGATACGACCGCTCCTCGGCTATCGCGCACCGTGAGAAACCAGATCCTCGTATCCTCCGGCGCCGCCGACGCGACGATCTCCTTATCCTCTATCCGCGCGGTTATCGTGCTCCACGATAGCTTATTTATTGGTCCATTTCCCGTCGTGTAGTGAAGATCCGCAGCGGTAAGTTTCGTTTGGCTATCAACCGTTGCCCGTACCTGGCCGTCCGATATTTCCGGACTCATGATGGTCGGCAGGGCATTGCCCTCTTTGAGGTATTGATCCACAAATAGCCCGATTTCCTTAGGCGCCCACCCCTGCGG
>CAZNQT010000528.1:0-3716 GCA_964574885.1 uncultured Pirellulales bacterium | reverse complement strand
CCATCACCATCAGGGTGTCCAATTTGCCCTTGGCCAAACCGGTCAAAAACACAAAGCGATCGTCCGGTCGAAGAAATCGCTTGGAAAACGCCAGCATAACTGCCATTTTAATCTGCCCGATGCGGGTCAAGTTGATTTCCGGCACCCGTACGACTTTATGCGTATGCTTGAGGGCTTCGGTATAACAGGCTTCGCTACGGGCTACTAAAATTACATCATACTTGCTCTTGAAATGGATCTGCTCCAGTTCTTCCAGGTGGGCCAGGCCATCGACGTACAATAAAAGTTCCCGGAGATTACTTCGTTCGATCACCTCCAACGCCGCATGCAGCATGATCATGCTGGAGGAGATCGGACAGATTTCCGGCAGCTTACCGACGGTTTTACGCGTAGCGGTCTTTTTAGCAGCCGTCCGACTTTCCTCGCTATCTTGCTTACTGGAAGTGTTTTTTTTAGCCATTATATTAGCCTAGATTTTCTTTATACCAATCGATGGCTTTGCGGATTCCTTCGTCGAAACTGACGGTGGGTTCGTAACCGATAATTTCCTTGGCCTTTTTGACATCCGCGAGCGAATGTTTGATATCGCCTGGTCTGGGGAGGGCGTAGGTCGGTTCCATAGTCGTTTTACCCAACAGTTCGCGAATGGTATTGACTACCGTATTAACCGATACGGCGTCAGCAGTAGAAATATTGATTGCTTCGCCGTGGGTTTCGGGAGCGGTGGCGGCTAAATAATTGGCGTTCATTACGTTTTCAATATAGGTGAAACCGCGCGTTTGTTCGCCGTCGTCGAAAATCGTAGGCGATTGATCTCGCAACAGCGCGGAGACAAATAACGGAATCGCGGCGGCGTATTGGCTGGTCGGGTCCTGCCGGGGACCAAACACATTGTAATAGCGCAAACAGATGGTCTGTAAACCGTAGGTCTCGTAGAAGGCCAGCATATAGACTTCATCGGCGGCCTTACTGGCGCCGTAGGGGCTGATCGGGGCTAACGGCAGATCCTCGTGCTGGGGCAGGACCGGACTTTGGCCATAAACCGACGAACTCGAGGCAAACACGACTCGTTGGACCTTTGCCGTACAGCAGGCCCGCAATACGTTCACGGTACCAGAGACATTCACTTCCGTTGTGGTCTGAGGTTCCTTGATCGAACGCGGCACCGAACCTAACGCCGCCAAATGATACACCACGTCGGCGCCCTCGACGGCTTTTTGAACGGTATCGTCGTTACGAATGTCGCCTTCCACAACGTCGATCTTCTCCTGGATTTCCGTCAGGTTTTGGCGTTTGCCGGTCTCGAAATTATCCAAAATCCGCACCGATTCGCCTTTTTCCAGTAAAAACCGCGTCATATTGCTGCCGATGAATCCTGCGCCTCCGGTAATTAACGATACTCCCATTGCTGGCATCCTTCCCGTTTATTTGAGTGTGAAAAAATCCATCGCATTCTGTGTGGTATTATCGGCGACCTCCGCCAATGATATTGAACGCAATTCCGCTAATTTTTCGGCGATATGCACCAGTAAAGCCGGTTCGTTCGGTCGCTGGTTTCGCCTGGGTTCCGGCGACAAATACGGACAATCCGTCTCCAACATGATTCTTTCCAGAGGAGCATATTTTGCGGACTCGACGACAGCCTTCGCGTTGTGAAACGTCAGGATGCCGGTAAAAGAAAGGTAATATCCTCGGTCCAGGAGCTTGGCCGCTTCTGTTTTCCCGCCGCCGAAACAATGAAATACCACCCGGCCTTCTTCCTGCCCCCACTCTCTCAAGATATCCAGGCAATCGTCCATAGCTTCTCGGCAATGTATCACCACGGGCATATCCAATTCGGCTGCCAACTCCAGTTGCTCGGCAAACACCTGCTGCTGACGCGGTCGCTCGGAAAAATCATAATGATAGTCCAGACCGATCTCCCCAAGGGCACATACCTGATCGCTTTGGGTCCATTGCCGATACTCTTTCAGGACGCCCTCTTCCACCGAACCGGCTTCGTGCGGATGTATGCCCAGGGTGCAGAATAACCCCTCGTGGGATCGACTCAACTCCAGCGAACGCAAGCTGTCGTTACGGTTGGTGCCTATCGCGATCCAATGGTTGACTCCCGCCATACGCGCACGGGACAGAATCTCTTCCAGGCAGTTGTCGTAATCGCCCATCGCCAGATGCGTATGAGTATCAATCATTTGCATCGATGTCGTCATTTCGCTCAGCTTACGGGCAACCGATTTCCGAGTCAATTAGTATTGTGAAAGCCTATTATTCTGGACCTTGTCTTTGCCCACCCTGACTAAAAATCACAGCTTTAGGATTGACAGCACCTACGTGATTCCATAGTATTACCAAGCGAGTAGCGTGTTTTGGGCGGTTAGCTCAGTTGGCTAGAGCGCCTGCCTTACAAGCAGGAGGCCACAGGTTCAAGTCCTGTACCGCCCACTTACATAAGTTTAGATTCTGCAATTCTTTACAACACATATCTTGACCTGTCATCATCATAAAAAATCGTTTTTATAACACTTTTTTAAACAAATACCTTGTCCTGTTCCACGCCCGCCGCCCGATCAAATTCCAAGTCAGACACTTGCAGATAGTATCGGTCCGTCGTGGATATATTGGCATGGCCCAACCACTTACTATTTGGTATCATGCGGAACAGTTGCAGGGAATGGATCTCAAAAACCTATCACGATATAGTGGCATATGCTCAGGAGGTAAGTTATGGAAACGAGTAGTGAATCCAGAATCCGGCTCCTTTCTCTCGCCATCACCGTGTTAATCTTATCGATGATCCCGACCGCGTGGGCCGCGGAACTCCATGTTCCCAGTGAGTACGCTACGATTCAAGCCGCGATTGATGCAGCGAATCCGGGAGACGAGGTAATTCTCGCAGACGGAACCTACAGCGGCGCAGACAACAGAGATATAAATTTCTTTGGAAAAGCCATTACTGTCCGTAGCGCCAATGGGGTGGATCATTGCACTATCGATTGTGAGGGTAGCGATGCGGAAGAACACGAAGGATTCAATCTATACAATAACGAAAAACCGGATTCGATTCTGGAGGGACTGACAATCCGCAATGGGTATTCTACTTTTGGGGGTGCAATTTATATTTCCGGCAGCAGTCCCACGATTCGCAACTGCCGTCTGGTGGACAACTATGCACAAAAAGGCGGGGGGCTCTATAGCGACCTAGCCGGTCATAACCGCATCGTAAACGGGATAGTGGATATGGGAGCGTACGAATTCTGATTGCCTTATCGAAATAACCAAATCCACTGCTCTGCCAAAAAACACACTCGCTCCTCGTCGAAAAACGTGCACTACACAGTGACCTTGTCGTTCACGGATTCCTGCCACTGGTGAATTTTCTTTGTCAGCCGGGCGATTACATCCTTGTACTTGCCGGAGTCGAATAGGTTTATAGTCTCGCCCGGGTCCTGCTTCAGGTTGAATAACTGGCACTTGTCCTCCTTGCTCAGGCACAGCTTCCAGCCGTCCGGCGAAACTACGGTCCGAATCCTCGGCCTGGTGTTCCATTCGATGAACACGTGGTAGCGGGCGACCTTGCCTCCTTTAATTAGCGGAACCAGGCTCTGCCCGGGCAGGCCCGCTGCCGCCTCGCTGTGGCCCATCAGCTCCAGAAGCGTCGGGACAAGATCGATTTGGCTGACCGGCTGCTCGATCACATGTTGTTTGCGTCCCAGAGC
>CAZNQT010000527.1:0-3726 GCA_964574885.1 uncultured Pirellulales bacterium | reverse complement strand
AGGTGTCGCTGGGGGGGATGTTTCAGGAAAGTATCCAGGTGTTGTCCGGAATCAGCGAAGGGGATCGGGTGATTACTTTGGCCCAAGGCATTATTAAGCCGGGTGTTAAAGTGGTGATGCTGGAGGAGGAAAAATAAAGTGGACAGGCAAAATGGGATTTCGCAAATGGGATATGGACATATTTTGGTAGGATTACGTGACGGTGGAATAATATGAATTTGACGCGAATCTGTGTATCGAGGCCGGTGTTGGTGGCGATGATGATGTTGGCTCTGGCGGGCCTGGGGGCGTACAGCTATTTCCAGTTGCCCCAGGAATTGTATCCCAATGTGGAATTTCCCTACGTCTCGGTGGTGACCATTTACGAAGGCGCCGGACCGGATGAAATCGAGCAGTTAATCACCAAGGAACTGGAAGACGAGATTAGTACGGTTGAGGGCGTCAAGCATTTGTGGAGCATATCGGAGCAGGGTCGAAGTATCGTAATGGCGGAATTTTATCTCGACACGGACGTGGATGTGGCCGCGGCTGACGTCCGGGCCAAGGTGAACTTGGTGCGTCCGACTTTACCGGACTCGGCGAAAGATCCCATTGTGCAGAAATTTGATTTCAATGCCCTGCCGATCATCCAGTTGGCGATCTCGGCGCCGCGGTCGCAACGGGATGTCTTCGAGATGGCGGATCAGCGGATCAAGGATCGGATCGCGACGGTGCCGGACGTGGCCTCGGTGACCCTCATCGGCGGCGAGGAACGCGAGATTCATATCTTGACGAATCAACAGCGACTACGCTCGAAAGGGCTCAGCATACGGGATGTGATCACAACGGTGGCGGCGGCGAATCTGGAATCCCCGGGCGGGCGGATCGAGCAGAACAGCCGCGAGTATAACATCCGCCTCCGCGGTAAGTTTATCGATCTGGACCAGATCCGCAATCTGAAGATCTTGCTGACTTCCGGCGCTTCGAAGGGCAATACGGAAAATACGTCAAGCGGTCCCGAGGAAATTTATTTGTGGGAAGTTGCTGAAGTCAAAGACGCCTTCAAGGACATCCGCGATATGGTGCGGGCCAGCGGCAAGGCATGCGTGGGCATGCAGATCCAGAGACGCGCCGACGGCAATACCGTCGCCATTAATAAAGCGGTCAATAAGCAAATTGAAGATTTGCGGAAGGTTCTGCCGGATGATTATGAGATTACCGTTCAGGATGAACAGGCGTCCTGGATTGTCGGGGCCCTGGAGAATGTGTTCGGGAACATGCGGATCGGGATTTTGCTGACGGCAATCGCACTGTTTATCTTTTTACACAGTCTGCGGGGAACGTTGATCGTGGCCTTGACGATGCCGATCTCGGTGACGGCGACTTTTATTATTATGTACCTGACCGGATTTACGCTCAACCTGATGAGCATGATGGGGCTGGCGATGACCATCGGCATTCTGGTGGATAATTCCGTCCTGGTGCTGGAGAACATCACGCGCCATCTGCATATGGATATGCCTCCCAAAGAAGCCGCGATCAAGGGCACCATGGACGTCGGCATAGCCGTGGTAGCGACCACGATGACCAACGTGGTGATTTTCGTGCCTATCGCGTTTATGGGCGGGATCATCGGGCAGTTTTTCAAGGACCTCGGTCTGGCGGCCACCTTTGCCACGATCTGTTCCTTGTTTATTTCATTTACCTTAACGCCGATGCTGGCGGCACTGCTCTTGACCAAACAGAATACCGAACCCGGGGAAAAGGGCATAGTAAATCGTTTCGGACGACGATTCGACCGCGGCTTGGAACGGGTCAAGGGCGGCTATGCCGGCAGTCTCCGCTGGTGTCTGCGGCATCGGTTCTGGACCCTGGTACTGGTGGTGGCCTTACTGATCGGCGCCTTCCAACTGTCGCCTTTTATCGGGGCGGAATTTATCACGACAATGGACCAGGGAAAATTTGTCGTCATGCTGGAAATGCCGACGGGAACCCGGTTGTCCGAAACGTCCCAAGCGGTAAATGACCTGGAAAATATTTTATTAGACAAGAAAGTGGTTCCCGAACTGGTCAGTACCTATTCGGTCATCGGACGCAGCCAGAGCGGCGGGTTCGGCGCGACCAGTCAGGCCGTCAATGTCGCCCAGATCTTTGTCAAACTGACTACGAAGGATCTGCGCCGGCGTAGTACGGATGATATCATGAACAGCCTGAGACCGGTCTTTGCCCAGGCTGACATTCCCGGCGCCCGGATCAAATTAATGGAAAGCAGCGAAGGCGGCGGCGGGGAATCTCCCATTATGATGGAAATTACCGGCGATAACTTGGAAAGCTTAAAACAGTTCGCCGTACGGGCCGTCAAAATCATTACTAATCCCGAACAGGTGTCGGGAGCCGTGGACGTGGATACCAATTATCGTCCCGGTCAGCCGGAAGTGCGCATTATTCCCGATCGCGACAAATGTCGCGATGCCGGAGTGAACGTCGAATTTCTCAGTCAGGTCGTGCTCGCCTCCTTTGAAGGAATCGTGGTCAACGAATATCGCGAGGGGGTGTTTAATTATGATATTCGCGTTCGTAACGATAAACAAACCCGTCGCAACATAAAGGATGTCTATGATTTGACGGTGATTAATTCACAACGACAATTGATTCCCCTGCCGCAATTGGCCCGCATTGAAGAAAAGACCGGACCCTCCCAACTGAACCGGAAGGATCGGCAGAGCTTGATCACCGTAACTGCCGACGTCAAGAGCGGTCACAATTTAGGTGAGGTTGTGGATGATATTCGCAAGCATATGGAACCGCTGCTCAAAGAATATCCGGACTGCAGGATTTACTTCGGGGGCCAAACCGAAATGATGGAGGAGAGCTTTGGGCGATTGCGCGTCGCGATGATTATGGCCATCTGCCTGACCTATATGCTCCTGGGATCGCTGCTCGAGTCGTTCAGCGAACCGTTCATGATTTTAATGTCACTCCCCTTGAGCTTGATCGGCGTGTTGCTGGCACTGTTTCTTATGGGCGGGACCTTTTCCATTTTCTCCATTATGTCGATGGTCATTCTCATCGGGTTGGTGATCAATAACGCCATTATCGTTTTAAATTACGTGAAAATTCTACGGCGTGAAGGAAAGGAACGCACGGAGGCGTTTGTCCAGGCGGGGACGGTACGTCTGCGACCGATGCTGATGACCAACCTCACCACGATCGCCGCGTTGATTCCGCTGGCCCTGGGCCTGGGGTGGGCCGGCGAAATACAGGCGCCGATGGCCATGGTCCAGATCGGCGGTCTCGTAACCGGTGGCTGGATCGGCCTCCTCGTCGTGCCCGTCATCTATGTCCTCACCGAAGATTTCGGCAAATTCCTAAAACGTCTTCTTCGACGTAACCATGCCGCCGAACCAAACCAAACAGAATAAATTCCCTCTTCTTTTACTGAGAACTGAGCCCTGAGAACTGATGAAACGGAGTGGGCGGATAAGCCGAGTTCTGTTTCCCATTGCGCTAACAATGGACGACGGTCATTTATCTCGACAGTTGATTGCTCAACTGCTCGCCTAACGGCAGCAACCTACCCGAACCTCGAACGCGCCGGGCCGACGCTTGGCTCTGTTTGGTCTTGCAGGAGGTGGGGTTTACCCTGCCGGCGTTGTCGCCAACGTCGCGGTGCGCTCTTACCGCACCATTTCACCCTTACCCCGCACCCATATTGAATGTAGGATTACACTCCCAGTGGGGGTGGCA
>CAZNQT010000526.1:0-3743 GCA_964574885.1 uncultured Pirellulales bacterium | reverse complement strand
GGACGGCAACCTGAAGAACAGCGTCTCGGGTAAAGACGGAGAATTAACCGCCGGCGCCGAAACGCAAAACGCGCCGTTGTTGCGTAAAGAATTTACCATTTCCAAGGCAATCAAAACAGCGCGGGTATATATTTCCGGCGTCGGCTGGTACGAGCTTTATATCAATGGGAAAAAAGTTGGCGATCACGTACTCGATCCGGCAACCACGGATTACCAAAAACGAATTCTTTATATTACTTATGACGTGACCGATATGATCAACCGGGGAGAAAACGCCTTAGGAGTAATGTTGGGCAACGGTTGGTTCAGCGAACCGGGAATGTTAAGATACGGCGACTCGCCCAGACTGTTACTGCAGATGAATATTGAATTGGCGGACGGAACCTGGAAACGCATCGTAAGCGATTCTTCCTGGATGACCGCCGACGGTCCCATTACCTATAATGACCTTTGGCACGGAGAAACATACGACGCCCGTCTGGAGATGGAAGGTTGGACACAGGTTGGATACAGTGACTCGAACTGGATCGCGGCTGAGATAAAATCGAGTCCGGGCGGCAAATTAGTATCGCAGATTGTGCCGGCAATCAAGGTCATCCAAACCATCCGTCCGGTCAAACTATCTCACCCGAAATCCGGTGTCTATGTTTATGATTTAGGCCAACTCTTTGGGGGTTGGGCCAGACTCAAGATGAAAGGGCCGAAAGGGCACAAGGTGACGATTAAATATTCAGATCGTGTTGTGCAGAACACCGGTTTGGCGGAGGATCGCTGGATGGCCCGTCGGCCTCACGGCAACGAAACCGATTATTACATCTTGAAAGGAGATCCCCGGGGAGAAATCTACGAACCGAGGTTTACTTATCATCCGGTTCGTTATGTGCAAATCACGAATTATCCGGGCGAGCCGACTTTAACCGATCTGGAGGGTAAAGTCGTTTATTCATCCGTGGATATGACGGGCGATTTTGAATGTTCAAATACCTTACTTAATAAGATTCACCGAAACGTAGTCTGGACGCTTACCAACGGATTATTCGGCGTACCGCTGGACTGCCTGCACCGCGAGCACTGGGCCTGGACGGATCCGGCGACGGTGACCGGATCACTCTATCCACGTAAATACATGCCGTTGTTCTGGATTAAATGGTTGAATGATATAAAAGACGAACAGGGAACCGACGGCGCCGTTCCGGACATCTGTCCTTCCTACCCTAGGGGCGGTTCAGACCCCGCCTGGGGAGGAAATTATCCGATTATGCTCTGGTATCTCTATCAATACTACGATGATAAACGATTTCTGGAAGAACATTATGAAGGGATGAAGCGCTGGCTTGGGTATTTGGCCACCATCTCCGATGATTATATTGTTACCAAAGGTCATTACGGCGATCACATGCTCCCTGGCATGAAACCCGGCCAAGAACAATTCATCTCCCACGAAACGCCGCCGCCGTTAGTCTGGACGGGGTATTATTATCGAGGTGCTTACGTGGTTTCTCAGGTCGCTGCGATTCTGGGTAAAACGGATGAGGCCAGGCGATATGCCGAATTAGCCAAAGCTATCCAGGAAGCATTTAACCGGAAATGGCTTAAGAGTGACCGCAACATCTATGAGACAGGCTCTCAGACTGCCGGTTTTTTGCCCCTGGCTCTGGGTATAATACCGGAGACAAACCGGAAACAGGTTTTACAGAACCTGGTCAAGGATATTGCTGAGAAGTATAAGTTTCATCATCACGCCGGCAATACGGGTACGACGTGTATGATCGACACGCTTACCGAACATGGATACGGCGACGTTATGTATAAGATTGCCACACAGACGACGTATCCGGGCTGGGGGTATATGGTGGCGCAAGGAGCGACGACGATCTGGGAAAATTGGGGACGGGATCGGGGTGCGGAAAGTATGGTTATGTGGCTTACCATAGATGAGTTTTTCTATAACGATTTGGCCGGGATCAAAGGTCCGGACTACTATGGCCCCGGATATATGGCTCCTGGTTTTCGGCAGATTGAAATCAAACCCTATGTTCCGAGCGATTTGACCTATGCGTCCGGTTCTATTCGCACGGTTCGGGGTATGGTATCTTCCTCGTGGAAACGAACCGATGATTCCCTCATGTTGGAAGTTACTATTCCGGTTAACAGTCAGGCCAGGGTCAGCGTTCCTAAAATAGGCTTACGAAATGTCACCATCGCCGAAAGCGGAAAGACGATTTGGCAGAACGAAAGATTCCTGCCGGGAGTTTCCGGGATCACTCAGGGAAACGAAACGGATGATTACCTAACGTTTGAGACCGGTTCGGGTTCCTATACGTTTGTGTTGCAGGGACAAAGATAATTTCACGTTACAGAAGGGTAATGATAATGAAGCGAATGGTTGCGATTATATTGGTGGCAATGGTGGTCGTCGGATTGGATGCTTACCTACAGTCATCATGTGTGGCAGGACTGGTGGATAGCGGGGCAATCACCATAAAGGAATTGAGTTGTGAATATGTACAGAATCCTCTGGGGATTGATACCCCTGCGCCGCGATTTGGCTGGGTCCTGGAATCATCACAGCGAGGTCAAATGCAAACCGCTTATCAAATTCTGGTGGCCGGCAGCGAACAAAAACTTCAATCTGATATTGGTGATAAATGGGATAGTGGAAAAGTGGTTTCCGACGATTCGGTTAATATCGTTTATGAAGGCAAACCGTTATCCAGTGAGGAGAAGTGCTACTGGAAAGTACGGGTGTGGGATAAAAACGGTAAATCGTCACCGTGGAGTGTACCGGCCACCTTGGAAATGGGACTGCTGCAAAAAAGCGATTGGCAGGGGAAATGGATTGGCGCCGGTTCCAACGTGAAATTTATAGAAAGAGAATTTCTAAAAAATGGGAAGCAGGAAAAAACGTTGGCTTTGGATCTCCGCGGTGCGAAATCTTCTATCCGCATTCCCCATCACACCCGATTCAAACCGAGTCAGGCCATGAGTATCTGCGCCTGGGTCAAGCAGGCACATTATACATCCGATTGGCAGTGCATTCTTCGCAAGTGCGACGGCGGTAAAGGACGCTGGCTGCTGGCGGTCGGTGAAAAAAAACCGATACAGGGTCTGCATTGCGGATTCGTCATTAACGGTACGTACTATGAAAAAAGTGCGGCCGTGGAACCCTCGATTCTCACGGACGGGAATTGGCATTTGGTCGTAACAACTTTTGATGGTTCTTACGTTAGGATTTATTTTGACGGCAAGCAGATAGGAAACTGGGCCGTAACCGGTTCTTTGTCAACCGCCGGTACCGGCGACGTTTATATTGGTTCATACAGAGGCAGAGAAGAATTTTTTGACGGGGCCATCGACGACGTTCGCATTTATCGCAGCGCTCTTTCCGACGAGGATGTCAGGAATATGTATAAACTCAGTTCCGTACCGGATACCGCTCTGATAGGCTGGTGGAGATTCGAGGGAGACCTTCGCGATAGTTCCGGCCATAAACATCATGCTCAAACGTCAAACGCTTCCGCAGGATTTTCGCCTTTGTTACGAAAAGAATTTTCTATCGATAAACCAATTGCTCAGGCGCGAGCCTACATTTCCGGTCTGGGTTGGTGCGAGTTATACATCAACGGTCAAAAAGTAAGCGACCGGGTGCTCGATCCGGCGACGACGGATTACAACAAGCGGATATTCTACGTGACCCATGACGTTACGAAAATGTTAAAACCAGGCGCCAATGCCGTAGGCGT
>CAZNQT010000525.1:0-3753 GCA_964574885.1 uncultured Pirellulales bacterium | reverse complement strand
GTCGGGATCGGTCCCAATTACCTTGGCGTGCTCAAATTTTCGACCGTCTTTTAGTTCCACCGTAATCTTGTCGGCATCCCCCACCACGTGATTGTTGGTCAGGATATACCCGTCCTTGCTTATAATAAATCCCGACCCTTGGCCTCGTTCCTTGAACTTTTGGGGTGTACGAGGGGCGGGCATTCGTCCCCCAAAGAATTTCTTAAGAAATTCATCATTGAACTGGCCAAAGGGATCGTTATATCCGTAACTCATGGTGGAATTAGCTTCCACGGTCTTTTCCACCTTAATGGACACGACGGCGGGTGTGGCTGCCTTGGCCACGGCGGCAAAGGTGTTCGATAAGGCCTGGGCCGCTTGGGTATTTGGCTGTGCCTGGGCCGAAACCTGCGCTACCAGAACACCGGCCGACACCATCATAATGAACGCCATCTTACGACTAAATTTTTGACTTAATGTTTGAACCAACATGATACACCTCCAATCTGCAAATCGCTTTGCTTTGATTGTTTCTTTGAGATTTTCTGTTCCGATACAATAACCATTACCAGGGAACTCATGATAACGGACAACACTTCTTTTCACTTTCATGTTCATACTCCTTTCGATTTTTAGGTTTTTAGTACAGGTCTCAATAAAGAATTACTCTTTTTTATTTCTACATCGCGAAGAGCCGCCTGGATCATGAAGAATCGGCCGATACTTTCCAGGCTCAACATTCCCAACAGTTGCGTATTCTGAAGAACCACTGCCGCCGTCTTCTTTTTGGAAACAAGTTCTTGATAAGCCTCATCCAGAGGCGTTTCCGTATCTACCCTGGCAAACTCCCGGTCCATGACCAGCCCGGCCGGAATATCCACACCCTTGACGTGAATAGCGGATAGGATATTCGTACGCGTTAGGATTCCTTGCACCTGGTTATCCACCACCACGGGGAAATCATCCTGACTGCCACGATATACGTATTCGAGAATTTGCGACAATCGCTCATCGGGTTCTATGCAATGGAATGCAGTCGTCATAGCGGCTCGAGCCGGCATCTGATGCAGTACGGATCGCATGATCGTTTGCCGTTTTTCGCTGTCGGCGCCGAGGTAGAGGAAGAGCCCAATAATCGCCAACCACCAATTAAAGAATATGCCGTAGAAGATAAAGAAAGCAGCGAGACTCTGTCCCACCGATGCCGCCCAGGCGGTGGCCTGGGTGTAGCTCCACTTCAAAGCCAACAAACTTCGCAAAACACGACCGCCGTCCATCGGAAACGCCGGGATGAGATTAAAGATAGCCAGCAACACGTTGACTCCCATCAATTCTGAAAGAAAGCTGTTGAGGGTAGAGGGCGCGAGCGTAGGAACCATCAATCCGTCCCAGCGGCGGACGTATAGATAGATTATGCCGGCAATCGCCAGATTGATAAAAGGGCCGATGATGGCTATGGCAATTTCCTGCCCCGGTTTCTCGGGGATCTCTTCCATACTGGCAATACCACCAATCGGTAATAAGGTAATACTTGTTGCTCCCCTGCCGAATTGGCCGGCGATCAGACTGTGGCCCAGTTCATGAATCAGAACACAGACGAATATGGCACTAATAAACAGGACCGCACGCAGGGCATTTGCTTGCCCCTGCTCGGAGAGGACCGATATATACACAAAAAACAACAATAACAGGAACGTTACGTGGATTCGCAACGTAATCCCAAATAGTTTTCCGATGTTAAATGACCAGCGCATAGTTTTCATCCTTTCTGTTCTTTTAAACCCAATACGATTTCTACCATCACCCACATTTTCTGAATGGTGCTTTCCTTGATTTGAAAGCCCGCATCTTCCAGGGCCTGCCGGACCAGAATCGGACGGCAATCCAGAAAATTGGGGAAATGACGATGCGTCCATTCGAAGATTTCGGTAATTACGCCGGAGGGTCTGATTCGAGACGTCCCTACGACTACGATACGTCCTTGGGGGCGCAATACACGTTGACATTCCTGCAACACTACCGGAATTTCCGGCGTATCGAACAATTCCAGCGTGAAACTTATAAAAATTCCATCCATACTGTCCGATGGATACGGTAAATCGGCGGCATCGCCGCAACGAAGTTCCACGCGCCGGTCAAGTTCTTTATCACGCACCCGTATCGAAGAAACATTTACCATTTCTTCCGCGAGGTCGATTCCATAGACTTCTCCTTCAGGACCCACCGCTTCAGCCAGCTTCACCAGGGAATGCCCGGTTCCAAATCCGATTTCCAGGATTCTTTCCCCTTTTTGAACGTTAAGCATCTGTAAGCCTGATTCTCGTACCGGTTCTTCCGAACGTTCCGCCAGAAAATCATAGACTTTAGCAATCTTGTTATAGAAGGCTCGGGTTTCTGCTTTCGATTGCAATACCCGCAACACTCCCGGTTGATGGTACGTTATGGTAGATTCATTGTTCATAATATTTTCCTTTAGCGTCTAATTGCCTTTTGCCTCAACAAACCTGCACGTAGTGGATTTGCCAGATGATAAGCCGCTAATTTGACTCGATCTTCGATAAGGAATGCGAGGAGAGCATATCCCCAAACAAAACCGGCCCAGCCCCAGGTCAGAGGTGTCATAAACAAACCCAATACCACAATCAGGGTTGCTAAAATTTGGGTTCCGAAAACGGCGGAAAGCAGGATATTCGAAGGTCGCGTGGACCAGAAGGGGCCGCGCGTACGCGTTACAAAAATGGTCAGATGCCCCGAAACCGATAGTTTCAAATAGATCAGTGACTGGATCGCGTCGTGACTCAAGTGAAATACATTTTCCGCCAAATAGAAAAGCCCAAAAGTCTCTACGACGCCCATGACACCCAGGCAGGTAGCTATTGTCAGAACTTCACGCATGTTCCAGGCTTCCGGTTTGTTGGACCATCGGGCCCGGTCATAGGCAATCGACAATATAGCCCCATCGTTAAGTAACGCCAGGAGAACGATCATAATGGCGGTTACCGGATAGAAATTAAACACCAGTATCGAAAAGGTCATAAACAGCAGGACGCGGATGGTTTCTGCGATCCGATAGGTTGCGTAACTGGTCATCCGTCGAAAAATTTTACGGCTCTCTTTGATCGCATCGATGATGGTGGAAAGTCCTGGAGCCAGTAAAACAATATCCGCCGCCGAACGTGCGGCATCGGTCGCTCCGGAGACCGCGACGCCTGCATGGGCTTTTTTCAGAGCGGGAGCGTCATTGACTCCATCGCCGGTCATACCGACAATATGGCCTTGTTTTTGTAACGCTTCGACAATATGATACTTGTGCTCGGGAAACACCTGGGCAAACCCGTCCGCCTGTTCGATCTTGTCGGTCAACTGTCCCGCTTCATGATGTTTGGTCTCTCCAAAAAGATCCGCATCTATAATATTTTTCCCCAGCCCTAATTGCCCGGCGACTTCTTTGGCAATCGCCAATTGATCGCCCGTAACCATCTTGATTTTGACGCCCATGTCTCGGGCGGTCTCAATCGTACTTTTGGAGTCTTCCCGAGGAGGATCAAATAAGGGTAATACGCCCATGAACTGCCAATGATCTATTTCGTCGGTTCGAGCTACTCCCAGAGAACGAAAACCCCGGGAGGCAAATTCGGTGGTGGTCTTATCCACTTGTGACTTCACCCTGTCGGCATTTTCGGACAAGGAAAGAATGACTTGTACCGCTCCTTTAGTTACCTTAAAGGAACGGCCCTCTGAGGTTTGGACTGCTGCCTCGGTACGTTTATGTAC
>CAZNQT010000524.1:0-3757 GCA_964574885.1 uncultured Pirellulales bacterium | reverse complement strand
CCACTAAACGGTTTGTTTGCTTTCGCAGATAAGAAGCTCGCATATTGGTATCCTTAATAACTTATGTTCATTTTCGTACCGGAGCCATAATAAGCATTTTAATCCCTTGCCTGAAGAAATGCAAGCTTGTATAATGATGCCATTATCAGAAAGGCGGGTACGTTATGAAATCAAGCTCAATCTTATGGATGTTCATGGTTCTAATAGTCGGCATGGATACTGCGGCAGCGGATCGCATTGTCTTAAAGAATGGGTATGAGGTGACCGGAGACGTGCTGAAATCCGATGCGAAGACGGTTGTGGTGGATCTGGGGGTGGCGGTGTTGCGTCTGGATCGATCGGATATCGTCCAGATTGTCAAGCCGGACACCGAGAAAGTCGAGCCGGAAGTCGGCCCCCAGGAGGAAAAAGCCACCCAATGGCAATTATACCATACCGCGATATTGCCGCGTTCGACTATCGAGAAGAATACCGAGCGGTTCGCGGAGGCGGTTGTGATGGTGACCAGTCCCGGGGGGCAGGGCTCCGGATTCATTATTTCCCAGGACGGGTATCTGATCACCAACTATCACGTGATCGCCCGCGAGACTCGGATCCAGGTGGCTGTGTTTCACAAAACGGACAAAGGATACGAACAGCAGCATTATAAAAAGGTGAAAATTATCGCGCTGAATCCCTTTGTGGACCTGGCGTTGTTAAAGATCGAAGAGGCCGACCGGAAATTTCCGTATGTGTACCTGGGCAGCATGAATGAGATCGAGGTGGGGCAAACGGTTTTTGCCATCGGCAATCCGCTGGGATTGACGCGGACCGTGAGTCAGGGAATCGTATCCACGAAAAATCGCAACTATGAGGGACAATTGTATATCCAGACTACCGCGGATATCAATCCGGGTAATTCGGGCGGGCCCCTTTTTAATCTCAAAGGCGAAGTGATCGGCGTCACCTCGATGGGATATATTTATTTGGGTGGCTTGAATTTTGCCATTCCGACCGACGTGGTGAAGCGGTTTATTTTGAATCGCGATGCCTTTGCCTATGATGAGGATAATCCGAATAGCGGCTACCGATATTTGCAACCCAGCGGCCGCAAGAACAAGGAAAAATCTCTCCGCTATAAGTTGCCGTCGGTGGAGACAAAAAAGCTGTAAGCTGTTAGCTGCAAGCTATTAGCAGCAAATTTTCAGATGATAGAGGTAAGAGACTTTACCATGAAGAACACAAAGATCGAGAAAAAAAGGTATAAACAGGAGATTAAAATGGCACATCTAATTCGATTGAGAAATTGTATGCTTGTCTTATTCCTTTCGATGATCATTATGGGGCGGCCGACTGACGGGGCTGAATCCGCGGCGGACATGGCGCGGTGGGCGCCGGAAGACGCCATGCTCTATGTGGGTATGGCCAACCTCAATACGCTTAAGCAAAAACTCAAACAGTCCGACCTCTATGGCATGTATAAAGACCCATCGATGCAGCGGTTTATCGTACCGGCCCAAGAGAAGATACGAGCAGAGATCGACAAGTACCTGAAGGAAGCGTGGCAGGAGATCGGTCTGGAAGAGCCGCCGCGGGATCTGCCCTGGCCTCAGGGGCGTATTATGGCGGTCCTGTTCTTGCAAACTCGAACCCAGATGATCCCCGATTTTTCGAAGATGAGACAGGAGGATTACCAAAGGGATAATTTTGATCCCAGAAATTTACCCCAGAAACAAGTGAGCGTTCCGGATTTTCAGATCGTTTTCATGGCGGAAATGGGCGAAAACATGCAAAAACTGCAGGATTTAGCCCGGAAAATTGCCTCCCGGGCCGCCGAGGAGGGAGCGATCCGTCAACGGGAAGAGGTCCGCGGGGTGGAGATCAATATATTTAAGGAGAAACCGGACGCGGATGCGGATATCGATACGTTATGTTACGGCTTCCAGGAGAATTGGGTGATTGGCGGTTCCAGTCTGAAATATATTCGGGAAGTTTTAATGCGAATCACGGATCCGGATCGGGCGAACCTGGGCCGACAAAGGGATTTTGTCGAGATGAGCAAGCGGTTGGGAGACTCGGATTTTTTCCTGTACGTAAATGCAGACCCGATTCGGAAGATAGCCAAGGCGTCGGCGTCGGGTCCGGAACGGGACGAGGTGGTCCAAACGATACAGGCACTGGGTCTAGAGGAGATAACGGGTCTGGGAGTGTCATTGCAGATGACTCCGGCGCGAGTGGATTATTCGCATATGAAGGTGCAATTGGGAGTGCGGGGGGAAAAGAAGGGCATCGTGAAAATCCTGACACCGGAAACCGGCGCGTTGACGGATCATCGACTTTTACAAAAGGGATTAGCTATGTTCCTGTCGGCAAATTACGATCCGATGAAAATTTATGAGGAGATCGTACGAATCGCGTGGACCCTCGGCAAGGTGAACCTGGATGGGATGATCCAGGGGGCATTGATGATGGCCGGTTCGCAGGGGCAGGGAACGCAGCCGCCGGTGAATTTTCGTGAACAGGTGATCGGACAATTGACCAAACCACTCTTGGTGACGACCCGGATTCAAAAACCGTTTAACGAACCGGACAGCAGTCGATCCCTATTGGCGATCGGCGTGAGGGATGGGGAAATTCTGGATACGGCGCTGGCGCGGCTGCATGAACTGTTTATCGCACGGGGGCAAAAAGAAATGCGTCGGGAACTACTGGGGCACACGATTTATTTACTGCCGGAGATTCCATCATTCAATGTATTCAATATGTTCGATATGAGCACGGGAATGGATGAGACGCCGATGCAGTTGGCGTTCGGAGTTGCAGGCGATCAATGCGTGTTCGGCAGTCTGAGCGGCGTGGAGCAAGCGATACGCGAAATTCGCCGCGAAGATCGGGACAGCATTCAGATGGATCCGATGTATCAATATGCTCGACGGTATCTACCGGAACAGGCCGGGATGTATTATTATGAAAATCAGCAAATTACGGCCGAGCAGGCCTGGTATTTGTGGAAAGAAGTTTTACCGAAGGCAAAGAAACTGGAGAAGTCGGCGGCGACGCAGGAGAGAGAGGTAGATCCTGATATGCCGATCCAGGGCCTCAGCGAGGGGCCCTGGACCAAACTCTTTGAATTCGTTGATCCTTCCTTGTTACCGGATTTTGAGGCGGTGAAACATTATTTTGGATCTGTGGTGGGTTATGTGACGGAAAACGACGCCGGGATATACGCAGAGCTTATCGGTTTGAAGGCGCCGGGGAACGGCTCGGAATAAATAATGTATAATAGATAATGCGAAATGAAAAACCAACGGTGCTTTATATTACCTGGTCGTATCGACCGGCTTATTCGGCAGGGGCGATCCGAGCGGTCAATTTTGTGGAGGCGCTGTTGGAGGCGGGCATACGGGTAGTCGTACTGACCGTCGGTCGGGAGGCAGGCGTCGAGAGAATCGCCGATAATTTGATCGTGTGTACGGTAACAGAGGAGGGACAGTCGCCTTCGGAGTTGGATATATCAGACCAACCGCGCTGGTCCCGGTGGCAAACCATCCCGGGACCGGATACGGCGTCGCGATCCTTTCAAACCGTTTTTCGGACAGCTTATGGTTTGATCGACCAATATAATCCTGACGTCGTGTTCGCCAGTGCGCCTCCCTTTTGCTCCATGGTGGCGGGGCATCAACTCGCAGAACGCAATAATCTACCTCTGATCCTGGAATTTCGGGACGCCTGGTTTACGGGGATGCCCTGGCCTTATAAAAACAGGCGGCAGCGCCGC
>CAZNQT010000523.1:0-3771 GCA_964574885.1 uncultured Pirellulales bacterium | reverse complement strand
ACTCGGATATTGGTAATCGCCATCCACCTCGCAGACTCGGTGGCTGCCACCCCGTCGTGAGAATAGGTCTCTCGGTTATTTAAGAACGAGGGAAGGCGTGAAGATCCGCTATTGAGGCAACAGAGGAATTAGCGTGCCCGGCGCTAATCGCAAGATAGCGAGCGCCATCATGATCATAATGATGAAATAGATGATGCGCGGCAGCCAACGGGCAAATTCCTTAAGCATCATCTCGGCCGACTGGGCGTAATTATCCGCCAGGCGCCGGGTGGTCTTATCCAGCGAACCGCTCTCCTCACCGATACGCCAGGATTCTCTGAGTTCGACGGGCAGACGGGGATCGAATCCATCACAAAAAAAATTTCCCTGTCGGGCCGACTGGACGGCGCCGCGCAGCCGACGCGCGATCCCGACATTGCCGGTACATTCGAGAGCCAATTCCGCGGCCTGGATGCCGGGGACGCCGGCGGAAAGCAGCATATGAAAGGCACGATTGTAGCGACTCAAGGCAAGATCGCGCAGACCTCTACGCAGTACCGGCACCAGGGACAATACTCCTTCCAGAATACGCCGCAACGGGCCGGTCTCGGGCGTGAAGCGACGAATCATAATTACGGCAAGAATGATCAGATACACCGGAAGCAGCGTCAGACCTACCGTGGTCAGGTATTCGGTAAGATTTATTTGACCGAGGATAAAGCGTGGAAAAGGTATCAGGACCGCGGCGACATGCACGAGCAGGAAAGGCAAGAGCAGTCCGGAGAGGATGATGCCGCGCAAGCGTTGGGTAACAGAGTACCAATCGGCCAATTGGTAGAGGGCCTGGGGCAATTGGCCGGAGGTCTCGCCGACTTCCACCGCAATAATATCCAAGCGTCTAAAGTGTTTGGGGTGTTGGCGCATGGCCTCAGCCAGACTACTGCCGTTATGAATAGTTTCGGCCAGAACCGGAAACCGACGAGCCAATTGGTTTTTTAAACCGGCAGAGCAACTTTCCAGGGATCGAAGCAGGGGCACGCCGGCATCGAGTAAGTTAGCAAGGTTATGGTAAAGGACAGCACGTGTATTTTTCATGTCTGGATATATCCTTAGTTGTACTGTCTGATTTCTTGTGGCACACCCGCCCTCGGGTGTGCAGGTAACTGACTTCTACTCGCTAAAACTCACAGACGAGGGCGTCTGTGCCACATTTCACCTACCGGTTTGTCGAAATCAGACAGTACATTTAAGGCCTGGCAGTTTTAATGGCCGACGTATTTGGCGTAGAGGCTGCGGGCCTCGTCAATGTTGTTAGTGCCTTTCACGAGGGCGCGGGCATCGGGAAAAATGGTGATTTCCCGATTGGGGATCTGCAAGCGCAGCATATACTGATTGTGCGTGACGGCGCCGGTATCGCGTAATCGTTCGGCTAGTTCGGCTAAATCGAGTTTTACACTGGGTCGGCGGGGACGAATCTGAATCGTCTCGCGACCACACAAGCTAATCGTACTGAGGGAACCTTTGCCGGTAAGAAATTCAAATTGACGGTCGCGACAACAAAGGCAGCCATCCCGGAGGTTATCCACCGCCATTTCGTGGGTGCGGTTCTGCCAAAGGTCAAAGGTATAGAAATTCCGGTTCAGGGCCTCGAGATTTCCGGTGAGGATTTTGAGTGCTTCGGCGGTCTGAAAGGCAGCGACGCGGGCGACCGTGGGCGCCAGGATGCCGGCGGTCTCGCAAGTTTCCACTTCGCCGGGTGCGGGCGGGCCGTCGAACAGACAACGCAGACAGGGTTTGCCTTCCGGCAGGACGACCAGGGCCATTCCGGATGCGGCCAGGCAGGCGCCATAGATCCAGGGGATGCCTCGCTGGAGAGCAACATCGTTGATGAGAAAACGAGTTTGCAGATTGTCCGTACCGTCGAGAATCAGGTCGGCCTGGGTGATGAAATGCCCAATCGACTCATGGTTGGCATCGGCAACAAAGGGAATGATCCCGACCTGAGAATTGATGAGACGGAGCTTGCGGGCGGCGGCTTCAGCCTTGGGTAGGTTTTGAGCGATATCCTCTTCATCGAACAGGGTCTGTCGCTGAAGGTTGTTCAACTCGATAAAATCGCGGTCCACGATGGTTAGACAGCCGACGCCGGCCCGGACGATCATCTCGGCCAAGTACGCCCCCAGGGCGCCGCAGCCGATGAGAGTGACCTTACTCTCGGCAAGTCGTTTCTGACCTGCTTCACCGATCGGAGAAAATAATATCTGGCGGGAATAGCGATCCAGGGAATTCCGCGATTCAGAGGTAATATCAGCTTTTCCTTGGCGATCCGTCATAACATCCTTATAATACCCGTTTTGGCAGTAAATGGGAGCAAGAAAAGATGACTGCCCTGAACATCGTAGAAACGGGACAAGCGGATTTCGAGACGCAATGGCGGCAACTGCGGCAGAAACTGACGCTGGAGTCGGTTCTGCTGGACGAAAATCAACGACTGGAGCAGGTGCGAAAGATCGCAGCCCAGGTACGTACCGGCGGTGATAGGGCCGTAGCGGAACTGACGGCGAAGTTTGACAAGGTTGTGTTGGCGCCGGGGGAATTTCGGGTTCCGGAGCAGGATCTGAAACAGGCTCACGAACGGATGAATGCGAAACTGTTGGAAGCCCTGCGGCAGGCGATAGTCAATGTGCGGGATTATCAGGAAAAAATCAAGGTACAGCAAATCGCCGACTGGGCGAAAAACGGGGTGCGGCTGGGCGTTCGGTATCGACCGATACGAAGGGTGGGGGTATGCGTACCGGGGGCGTCGGCGCCGCTGGTCTCGACGGTGATTATGACAGCGGTCCCGGCCCAGGTGGCGGGAGTGGAAGAAATCGCGATAATCAGTGCACCGAAACCGGAACACGGCAACAACATCCACCAGGATATATTGGGCGTTTGTTGGGAGTTGGGAATTACCGAGGTATATCGGATCAGCGGGGCGCAGGCGGTGGCGGCGCTTGCGTTCGGTACGGAAACAATTCCCAAGGTGGATAAGATCGTCGGACCGAGCAGTTGGTGGGGACAACTGGCGAAAAAAGAAGTCTATGGCCTGGTCGATATCGACAGCTTCGCCGGCCCCAGCGAGGTGCTGATCGTGGCGGATGATTCAGCGAATCCGGTCTGGGTGGCAGCGGACATGCTCAGCCAGGCGGAACATGCGCCGGGCAGTGCCGTGCTGCTGACCGACTCGGAACCACTCGCGGGAGCCGTTGCCCGGGAATTAGACAACCAGCTAACCCAATTGGCGCGCTCGGTGGAAACCCAACGATGCGTAGCGGAGTTTTGCCTGGCAGTCGTTGCCAAGGATATGGACGAAGTGGTTCGACTGGCGAACGAGTTTGCCGCCGAGCATTTACAGGTGCAGTGCCGCGACAGCGATGCGATTGCGGAACGAATTGTCAACGCGGGCGCTATTTTCATCGGGCACTCTACGCCGGTGGCGACGGGCGATTATTTCGCGGGCCCGTCGCATACCCTGCCGACGGGTGGATCGGCGAAATTCTTCAGCGCCTTGAATGTGAATGATTTTATCAAACAAACGAGTATTATCAGATACGATGAACAGGCACTGAAAACCGCGGCGCAATCTATTGAAACCATTGCGAGTGCGGAAGGTCTGGATGCGCACGCAAAATCGGTAACCAAACGAGTTAAAGATTCATAATGAGGAAGGGTGGCATGCTTACGCCGCGCAGCGGTTTAAGCATGTTTTATGATATTAACATGGCTAAGCTACGCGTAGCCATGCCACCC
>CAZNQT010000522.1:0-3787 GCA_964574885.1 uncultured Pirellulales bacterium | reverse complement strand
CCCCCCTGCTCCAGCGCGGCCTCCCGTTATTCTCTGGAATCATCGCTGGGAGTATGACAAGAATCCGGAGGAATTCTTCGAGGCACTGTTCGATTTGCAGCGAGGCGGGTTTGATTTTCGTTTGCTTGTGGCGGGGCAATCGTTTCGGGACAGCCCCCCCATTTTTTCTGCGGCGGAAAAGGCACTGGCGGAGCGAATCGATCATTTCGGAACCGTTCCCGACCGTCAAGACTATTTCGCTCTTTTAGCCCGCGCCAATGTGGTAATTTCCACGGCTCGACATGAATTTTTCGGTCTAGCGGCAGCGGAGGCAGTGGCGGCCGGCTGTTATCCGCTGCTGCCGAACCGACTAAGCTACCCGGAACTGTTACCGGCGGAAGTTCAGGCGGACCATTTATACGAAAGTCCGTGCGAATTACGAACCAAGTTGAAGGTTTTGTGTCAAGACGGCGTACCGCCCCTGTCGTCCGTAGTGGGCGCCAGGCTATCGGGTTTGTCCTGGCGTCGGCGGGCGCGGGCGTACGACAAAGCATTTAACGAGTATATAGACATATAATGTATATACATACTCATATATCGGTGCCAATAAAATATATTATAGATATTCATACTAAATGGATTTATATAGTATATTATAATATAAACACTTATTCTTTATGCCGTGCCAGCCATTGTTTCGCCCAGCGGCAGGCCTGGGATTTTTGGCGGACGAGGTTTTCCCGTTGGGCCAGATATAATTCTTCGGCGAGGCGGCCGACCATCGGGCCGGGGACGGCGCCTAACCGGATGAGTTCGTGACCGTCGAGGAGTCGCGGCGGGGAAATGGGTTCCGCGCCGAGATCCGCAATCTGTTTTCGCAGGGCGCGTACTTTATCTTTTTTGCGGTCCGTCGCTTTGAGGTAGCCGCGATTCAGTTTCATCAGGAGTTCAAAGAGGGGGTGGGCCAGCCATTGCTTGAGAATGCCCCTGGACATCGGGACAGCGTCCAGAAGGGGCTGACGATGGCCGACCAACCACTGCACCTGTTTGCGCAGTTCATTGCTGGTTTTCAATCGTCGGCAGACGGCGCCGACTTTTTTCTCTCCACAATCGACGAGCAAGGCCGACAGGGCCAACACAAAACTACATTTTCGCGGCAGTTGTGCGACTACCTGATGGGCCAGGGCAATTTGTGTTTCGTTTATTTCCGGGAGAATCCAGTGTGCCAAGCCGCTGTCCCGCACCAGTTGCAAACCCTGATCGCGATTCGGATCGGTCACAATCATTTCCAGCTCGGCGGAGATCCTCTCGGCGCTGATGCGTTGAATTTTCGGGGCGTGTTTGCACAGGGCTCGCCACGTGGGAGGATCGATGGCAAACTGAAACCGACAGGCAAATCGTATGGCGCGCATCATGCGTAAGTGATCTTCCGCAAAGCGATGTTCGGGATTCCCGATCGCCCGGATGATCTGTTGTTTCAGATCGCGTTGGCCGCCGACGTAATCAATGACTTTATTTTCGAGGGGATCGAGAAACATGCCGTTAATCGTAAAATCACGGCGCAGGGCGTCCCGGCGGGCATTAGTAAAGACGACGCTTTGGGGCCGTCGGCCATCCGGATAATCCGTATCGCTGCGATAGGCGGCTACTTCGATCTGCCGGCCCCCCAGCAAGACCACCACGACGCCGAATTGGGCGCCTACCGTAATCGTTCGATCAAACAAAGCCGTGACCTGTTCGGGTTGGGCGTTGGTGGCGACGTCATAATCCTTCGGTATTTTCCCCAGCAGCATGTCGCGAACGCAGCCCCCGGCCAGCAGGGCCTCAAACCCGGCCCGCCGCAAGTCACGAATCACCCGTAAGACTGCCTGCCTGGGCGGCATGGGTTTGCGTGATTTTTTTGCGACTTTAGCCAAGAATTTTCTCCAGGAAGCTAATAGCCATACTGCCGTATTCGCGTCGATCCGCTACATGCAGATCCGCGTATCGGGAGAGCAAATTGCTGTGTTTTTCGTGTCGTACCACCACCGTCGCCCGATCGGCTGCCTGCACACTAATTTTGCTCAACAACGCACCCAGCCGAGAATCCAAATTGGCGTCCCGGGAAAATTTATACGGAGGATCGACAAAAATCAAATTCCAAACTGGAGTTTGATTTCTATCCGGTTCGCCCGAGTGCAGAGACGGGGAGGGGATTCCCTTTTGAAACACATCCGCCGCGACCACCCGGGTACGATCCGTGAACCCGAGTCTGGCGATATTTTTCCGCAGTCGCCGGAGGGCCTCTCGATCTTTCTCGACCATAAGCGCAAACGTTGCCTGCCTGCTGAGAGCCTCCAGGCCCAACGATCCCGTACCGCAAAACAGGTCCGCCACGCAGGCGTCGATGATCTTCGGCGTTACAATCGAGAACAGGGATTCCTTGACGCGATCCGTAATCGGGCGGGTCGTACGATCCGCCGGCGGCAAGAGAGTCATGCGCGCTTTACTACCGGCTATAATTCTCATGGGTATTAAAGCAGCAGTACCCGGAAGTCCATCTGCTCGGCGTTGGGGTTAAATGTCATATCTCCGGCCCGCACACTATCGATGATACTGGTCGCCGATACGCCAAAGAGGATGCCGCTGTTATCCCAGGCCACACTTTCGAGCTTAACATTTCCGATGCTGCCGCTGCGGGTCTCATTCTCGAATGAGGGATGGAAAAATTGACTGTCGCTGTAGGGTTTGACGCCGGCGGCAATATTACTGTTGGCAAATTGCCCTTTCACATTGACGCTGCCGATTTCCCCACCGCTAAACAACTGCTGGGTATCCAGGTCGAAACCAGCCAAAATGCGAGAATCCGATACGCTGGTGTGCACGGTGAGTTTCATCAGAAGTTCGCGAACAGCGATATCCGCTCCCAGCAGGCGGTTGAAAGACAGCTTGTTGGCACTGGCGGCATTGATCGAACCGGTGAACGTGGCTTTATTGGCCGTGAGCGTATTCAGCTCGTCGCCAATCCGGAAGGTCGCCGCCATATCCAAACTGGACAAGGAAGCCGTTTTCAGGTCTGTCTCCACCACCACTTCGGCATCGAAGTCACCCGCCCCGACCGAGAGTTTGTTCATACTCGACGCCTGGATCGTACCGTCGCCATAACTGAACGCCTGCAACATGGAGACAGGCGCCTCCACAGTAAGATCGCTGCCATCTTCGACGATTCCCAGTTTGATCTTAGCGCCATTGCCGTTCCCGTTTACCCCGCCGATGTAGATATCCGCGCCATTGACGATCGTTTCGACGGTCAGAGTTCCCGTAAGAGTGCCGATGTCAATCGCATTGTCCGTTAGGCCGGCGCCGTCCAGCACCATATTCTTCAAGGTGATGTTTTTTACGGTATCGCCCAGAATCTGCCCAATATACGTTTCTCCCTGCGAGATCACCGAGAGCGAGGTTTTCTTGGTGGTATTGAACAGTTCGATTCTCTCGATATCACTTTCGTTGCCGAGGCCGTTTTCCAGTACGACCACCGCATAGCCTCCCCCGGTGACTTTGACCTGCACCGGATCGGAATCTTCATCGTAGAAAAGGATTTTGGTCTGTTTGAAGCCGGGCGTCTCGCCTACCTGCTGCGCATAAATACTTTGGCCGCTTAAAATCACGTGACTGATCGTATCCGGCTCGCTTTGGGTCGGGTCGTTCGTGACGATGGTGGCCCACACTTGTCCATCGAACAAATTCGCCGGCGCAAACGATACGGCGACAATCACACTCTGGCCGGGATCCAAGAGAATATCATCGGCGGCATTATCCGGATCCATTC
>CAZNQT010000521.1:0-3790 GCA_964574885.1 uncultured Pirellulales bacterium | reverse complement strand
CTCGATCAGTATATTTTACACTTTGCCTTAGGTGTATTTGATTATGCTGATTGCTCCGCCTTTTCGGAGGTTCTGCTGCACCTTATAATACGGAGTGGCAAGGGTAAGTAGGCCGGTGGAATCGTCGCGCTGGACCGTATAGTCCTGGGGCCAGCAACCGGGTAGAGTTTGGCTCGATTGTGCAAATAGAGACGAAACGCCAATTATTAGCAGAAACAGGAAATAAGCGACAAAACCATGTATTCCAATTCGTAAAGATTTTTGGAAAGGCATAAAATTATCTCCGTTCTAATATTTTCTCCCTATGGGGAATTATTTCTATACATGATATTGGTTCCCTAGAAATTATGCAAGTCCCTTGGCAACAATGTATCCCTGTGTTTTTATAGCATCACCTCCAAAGCATTTATTCCCTCGACCTGTCCCCTGAATTATGTATCATCCTGTATGAGAGTAACTACGTTGTTGACCTGCCCTAATTCCAGGTCAACTCTGGATGCGAATTTAACGTTTCATCTTGCATGGTTGTATTCCTGGAGCGGAGCTGTATGATCATCATAAAGGGCGGCAGAGTGTACGCCGAGGCGGACGCAGATTTCGTCTGCGAAAAAATCGAATCAAATGAGGAGTATTTATGAAGCATGTCTTAGAGGCGTCTATAGTATATGCCAGGAGTTCCCTTGCCCGTAGTTTTATTGTCGGTATGGCCCTGGTGCTGATACAGTTGTGGTCGGAAGACGTGGCACGAGGACAGACGGCGTTACGCGAACGGATTTCACTCAATGCGGACTGGCGCTTCCAGAAAGGTGATCCGAATGGAGCTTCACCTGGCTTGATTTACGATGTGCACCCAGAGGCAAGAAATGACAAAGATGGCAGAGCGGCCGATGCCCTGCCCACGAAAGCGATAGACGTTTCGACAAATCAAATCATGCTCAAGCCTTGGATTTTGCCCACGGGGAACGATTTCATCAAAGAGCCCGCCGAACGATATGATCGCCCCAAAGGCAACCCCGGCGGCAACGTTCCCTACGTGCAAAGCGATTTCAACGACCGTTCGTGGGAATGTGTGAACTTGCCGCACGACTGGGCGATCAAAGGTCCTTTCCAGAAAGGCGGGGTCGCCGGAGTGGGTGGGGGCATGGGACGCCTGCCCAGTCCCGGTGTCGGGTGGTATCGGAAGAAGCTTGACATTCCGGTTTCTGATGTTGGGAAATCCATCTTTTTTGATGTGGACGGCGCGATGTCTTATGCCACGGTTTGGTTAAACGGAAAGTTGGTTGGCGGCTGGCCCTATGGCTATACTTCGTGGCGCGTTGATCTCACTCCCTGCATCATACCGGGCCATAAGAATCAATTGGCGATCCGTTTGGATAATCCGTCTAACTCGTCGCGTTGGTATCCCGGTGGCGGTATCTACCGCAATGTCTGGCTTGTCAAGACCGATCCCATTCATGTCGGCCAATGGGGAACCTTTATAACAACACGTGATGCTTCCGAGGTCTCTGCCACAATCGACCTGGAAGTTACCATCAACAACGACTCCAAAGCCGACGCTTCCGTGGAAGCGATTACTCATATATTCGCCTTGGATGGTAAGGGTAACAAAATTGGCGACGCCTTTGCCAGTTTCCAGCCCCAAAAAACGACGGTTGCAGCAGGTGAGAGCGCTAAGGTTAAAGGCTCCGTTACTCTCGAAAATCCCCGCCTATGGGGACCGCCTCCCACGCAGGCACCCTACCGCTACATGGCAGTGACTACCTTACGGCATCAGGGCATACCCGTCGATCAATACGAGACGCGCTTCGGCATCCGCGTCCTGCGTTTCGAGTCGGAGACAGGCATCCATGTCAACGGCGAGCGTATCTATATCAAGGGTGTCAACCAGCACCATGATCTCGGGGCGCTAGGCGCGGCGTTCAACGTTCGCGCGGCCGAACGCCAACTCGAGAGACTCCGCGAAATGGGATGCAACGCTATTCGAACGGCCCATAATCCGCCTGCGCCTGAACTGCTCGAACTAACGGACCGAATGGGATTTCTGGTCGTTGATGAGATATTCGACGTCTGGGAAATGAAAAAAACACCTCTTGATTTTCATCTCATTTTCCCGGACTGGCACGAACAAGATATGCGCGCGTTTGTCCAACGGGATCGAAACCACCCTTCAGTAATCATGTGGAGTCTCGGCAACGAAACCGGCGAGCAATACACCGGAGAGAAAGGCGCGACGGTGGCACAGCGACTCAACTACATTGTGAAGGAGGAGGATCCCACTCGCCCCACGACCATTGCTATGAACTGGGCTAAACCAAACATGCCGCTGTCCAAAATCCCAGACGTCATCAGCCTAAATTATCAAGGTGAAGGGATCCGGAACGCTCCGGCATATGCCGGGCTCAGAGGGATCCGCACTCGGCCAATGTATTCTGCCTTCCACGAAGCGTTTCCCGATAAGATCATCCTCAGCAGCGAGAACGCCGCCGCTCTAAGCACCCGTGGTGAATATCTCTTTCCCGTCAGCGATGGAATCAGCGCGCCGGTGAGGGATGGAATGGGCGGGGATCCGAATAATCAATATGTCAGTGCCTATGAGTTGTACACGGCGGATTTCGGCTCCTCCGCGGACAAAGTGTTCGCTGCCCAGGAGAAGCATCCCTATGTGGCGGGCGGATTCGTCTGGAGCGGATGGGATTATCTCGGCGAACCGACTCCCTATTACTTGTCTCGTAGTTCAAACTTTGGCATTATCGACCTGGCCGGATTCATGAAAGACCGGTTCTACTTGTATCAATCGCACTGGCGGTCCAATCTTCCGATGGCCCACATCTTACCTCATTGGACCTGGCCCAAGCGTAGCGGAAAGGTCACGCCGGTGCATGTCTTCACCTCCGGCGACGAGGCCGAACTGTTCCTCAACGGCAAGTCGCTCGGGCGAAAGAAAAAAGGTCCGTATGAATACCGTCTGCGCTGGGATGACCTGAGATACGAACCAGGCAAGTTGAAGGCGGTGGCCTATAAGAACGGTAAGAAATGGGCCGAGGATGTCGTCTATACCACGGGCGAACCGGCCGAGTTGGCGGCATCGGCAGATCGCGATGAAATTCGGGCCGACGGAAAGGACTTGACCTTCATTACGGTGCGAGTAACCGACAAGAACGGGCTTACTGTACCGCGTGCAAAGAACACAATCAAGTTCGCAATCGAGGGGGCCGGCGAGATCGTGGCTACGGACAACGGCGATCCTACGAATCTCGTGCCATTCCCTTCACAGGAGCGCAAGGCGTTCAATGGACTTTGCCTGGTGATTATCCGTGGGATACCGGGCCATACGGGCGTAATCAAACTGAAAGCGGAATCCGAGTCGCTCGAAAGTACAACCATTATCCTGCAGAGTATTGCTGGAGGGAAAGGAAAACTGTGAAAATCTACTTTAAATCATCTCTCACCATTTCCAGATATACCATTGCAATTTTATATGAAAGTCTTTAGAATATATCTTAACAACAAAGGAATTAAGAAAAGTGCAACATCTAAAACCGATATTGATTATTCTTGTTGGTAGCTGCCTGCCGACAATGATTCTGCGTGGTGAGATCAACGTTATTTACACCATAAACACCGAAAGGGATCGCGAAGCTATTAGTCCGTATATTTACGGTACTAACTCCTGGGATATCGACAGGGGAGAAAATTTTACGGCCCGGCGTATCGGCGGAAATCGCCTCACTGGATACAACTGGGAAAACAACTATTCTAACGCCGGTAAAGATTGGTATCATCAAAGCGA
>CAZNQT010000520.1:0-3824 GCA_964574885.1 uncultured Pirellulales bacterium | reverse complement strand
TTTCACTTTCGTCTTCGTTTTCTTCCTTGTCGGCCTCATCCTCCTCGTCTTCGTCGTCTTTTTTATCCGAATCCTTTTTGGCTTTATACCGCCAGGTAAATTGTTGAGGCGGTTCGCCCAGGTTCATCACCAGAATCCGATAGACCTCGGCAAGCATCGTTTGCTTGGCGGCGGTCAGATCCGAAACGGGTTTACCGGCGCGGTGCATTTTATGCAGTTTCACCGCATCCGAGCGAAGTTTCTGGTACAACACCTGATTCATCATCCTCGTATTTCCCGAACTGTTCGTTTCCGGCATCACCTCTTTGGGAACGACGCCATACTTGGTTACCAGATCGGAAAAATTCTCCCAGTATCCGCCGTCCCCGGGCTCGCCGCGGAGGATCATAACCATCTCGCGATCCATGAGGTCGCGGTCTCTGAAATCGATCATATATTGCAGGAAGGTGTTGGCTTTTTCCATCTTGTCCCAGAACGCCAGGTAATTCTGGGAAAATTCAAAGCTCCCGAGCTTATGTTTGGCGATCACCGCCGGCCGCAGCGAGTTCAGCGCCGCAAACAGCCAGCACCGACCGCTGGACTTTTGATTCGTGATGCCCTTCACTTTGACCTTGTCGCTGAAAAATTCGTTATGGTGGCGCAGAATATCCCGATTCAGAGCCAGTTTTTTTATATCGTTGGAGGTGATCGCGTTGTACATGGCCCGCGTATAGGCATCCATGGTAAAATCAGCTTGAATCTGACGGATTATCGCCGGCGATAGAGCGCCCTCGTCGGCGGTGGCCGAACAGGCGCTGAGGGAGAACGTACAAAGGATTAACAGCATACCCTCGAACCATGACGATCGTTTCATGATGGATTCCTTTCATTTTCAAAATGTTTTCATTTTCCGTACATTTTCGCACCCAGATTTTGAAACAAATCCGCCGGCGAATCAACTATATAATAAGGTAAACAGGGAAAAGTCTATAGATATAAAAAAGGGTTGCCTAATCAAAACTCAGGTTGCTGGGAGTGCATAAAATGAGGCATAAATTCATTCTGACATTGACTTTAGGTTTTTTTACCTTGGCGAGTTGCGAGGAATATGAGTACACCATCGAGATGCGCTTTGAGGATGGTCGAGTCGTCCGAAAAGTGATTGTATCGGGAAATTTTCTCGAGCAAAAATTTACCAATCTGGAAGAAATATATGGCGAACAAATCGATATAAACACCTACGAAGGAACCTTTTCGGAGATTCTCCCGCAAGACGTTGGCGGTTTCGGACGCTGCGCTTATTTTCATAATCCTATGGGCCAGGTTTATATCTATCACGAACGATTTCGCGGCAAAGACAAACAGGCCTCAGACTTGCAGCATGCCTTCGCCAGTGTCGATAAGCTGCTGGATCTGGTCATCGAATGGCTGGAGATGGAACTGGGACATCATCCGAATTTCAATCAATTAAAAACCTTCTGCACGACGCAACTCCGCTCCGATCTGAAAAACATCTGCGTCTATGTCTGGCTGGACCGTCAGATGGCAAAACCGGATTCCCACGAAGCGATATTCCGGATCATGCAATATCTGTATGAGCGTGAATATTTCACCCTGGATGACGTTTCCCGTCTGGCTACTTCTCCGAATGACGAGCAAGTTTATTTTGCGTTTGCCCGTCGTTTTATCGCCCAAAAAATGGGATACGATAGCGAAGAGCCGATTGCCAAAGAATTGAAATTCCTATCTGACGAAAAACATCTCGAAGCATCGATACAGAATTTTCTTTTAACCTCAGGTACGATCCAAAAGATCGTCCGGGAACATTGCGAAAAAGAGAACCGAGAAGCGCCCACGGATCCGGAAAAGATTATGGAAATCGTCATGCAGCACTATAATATAGAATTCGTAACCTTTTTTGTGGACATCTTTCCTGAGATCGATCGGGTGAACGTTACCCTTACATTACCGCACAAGCCCTATGTAACCAACGGCCATTGGGATGAAAACAAACGCCAGCTCACCTGGTCGCGCAAGATTCGACGCGATCCGGTCGTGGATATCCCGTTTTTTTGTTACGCCGCATTTGCGCAAGCAAACGAAAACTTTCAAACAAAACACTTCGGCGAGACGATCTTGAAGGATGAGGAACTCACGTTGTACAGTTTTTGGTATAAAGGCTTAACAACGAGACAACAGCAGGAATGGGATCGCTGCCTCGCGAAGCTGGAGGCAAGGGACATAGCAGAAAAACTCAAAGCATTTCGGTTCTCCGATATACCGGAACCTCATAAGAATAGTCAGGGTAAGTCTATATACCCCACAGACGCCGCCCTGGAATTAATTCTCGCCGGTCTCGATAAGCATAAAGATTAGATTCCTGGCTGGGCGCCCCGGGTGACACCTTTCTCGGCGCAGTCGAGAGAGGTGCTTTAAGACAAATTCTTATTTGTCCATGGCGAATGATAAATTGCTAGTCATGACCCTTCATTTCGTAAATAATAACCACGGAAGAAGAACCAGGCATGGCTAGAATCAGAAAACATGTATTTTACCAGGGAACGGTCCAGGGGGTGGGATTTCGTTTCACGACGGTGCGCGTGGCGGAGCGCTACGCGGTGTCGGGATTCGTGCGGAACCTCCCAGACGGCCGCGTTGATGTCGTGGTTGAAGGCGAGGCCAAGGAAATCGAAACCTTTCTCAACGACCAGGCCGACAACATGCAGGGTTATATCCGCAAAACCCAGATACACGATGAACCGTGCACCGGCGAGTTCCATCGATTTGATGTGCGTTTTTAACCTATTGTTAATAAAGATTTTACAAGAAATTAACGTACAATGACCGCCGAAAATAATGTAAGATTTTTATCGTGAAACCGTCTATAATCTGATATGAGAGAGTATGGAAAATAGAAATTGTGATACGACAGGAGAATAAGGATGTTTCGATTTATTAATAATGTAAGAACCTTCCTGCTGTTGGCGGGACTCATGGCCGTCTTCGTCGTCGCCGGACATATGATCGCCGGACAACGGGGCATCATCATTGCCCTGATCCTCGGCGGCGGTATGAATGTTATCGCCTATTTCTTTTCCGACAGGATCGCCTTGGCCAGTATGCGAGCCCAACCGGTCACGGAGGCGGACGCACCAGAACTGGTGGGGATTGTACGGGATTTGGCGCAGAAAGCCCAAATCCCCATGCCGCGTGTCTATATCTGTCCGCAACAGGCCCCCAATGCCTTTGCCACGGGCCGCAATCCTCGCAATGCTGCTGTCGCCGTCACCCAGGGCTTATATCAGATGCTCAACCACGATGAACTCATGGGTGTCATCGGGCACGAACTGGCGCACGTGAAGCACCGGGACATCCTGATTCAGACTGTCGCGGCCACCATCGCCGGTGCTATCAGTGCTTTGGGATACCTGCTCTGGTTCGTTCCGATGGGCGGTGATAATCGGCGCGGCAATCCGCTGGCCGCTATTGCCATGATAATCCTGGCGCCGATTGCGGCCATGTTGATCCAGATGGCCATCAGTCGAAAGCGGGAATACAATGCCGACAATTACGGCGCAGAACTGACCGGCAGTCCTATGCCCTTGGCGACGGCCTTGAATAAACTGCACAATTATAATCGTCAGATCCCCATGCGCGTACCGGTCGATTCCCAAAAGAGCATGTTCATCGTACAGCCCTTCAGCGGCCGCGACGCCGCCGACTGGTTCAACACCCACCCCAGCCTGAAAAACCGGCTCAAAGCCCTCATCGGCAGAGAATCTATTTAACGGAAAACAACAATATCTCTTTTAGCTCCCCGTTCCTCACCTTTTAGAATATCAACA
>CAZNQT010000519.1:0-3828 GCA_964574885.1 uncultured Pirellulales bacterium | reverse complement strand
CCATAGAATAGCCCAGGGCAACGCCCTGGGAGAAAAGATGCCTTGTAATATTTTGTAAGCCCTGAAAGGGCGTAATTGAGTGGCAGCTACCGAATTGAAAACAAGGTGGATGGTAACCTGAAACCTTGAATCTGAAACCAAACATGTAGCTCCGCCGCCCTCGGCGGAGAAACCTGTAACCAGAAACGAGGAACTTGATTCGCTGGGTGAACCTATGGCCCACGCGGAGAATGGATCGAAGGAACCATATTTTGTTTACTCAACGGTATAAAGGATTATTATTGTTTTTAGTTGCGATGTCACTGTTCGCTTCTTGCGCAGACTCTACCAAGAGAAATAATCGGGTGGAAAACAAGGATAAACTGAATGAACTGGAATTGAGAATATATGATTTCATCAATAATAGTACCGTAGATGTTCGCTATACCTCAAAACCGGCGGCGAGGGTGATTGGGAAAAATCGTTCGCCTGAATATCTGAAAGATGTGATTATAGCGTCTGATAAGCTTGCTCCTCACGTACTCGGTGAAAAAGGCGAGGGGCCTTTTCATAGAGCGGATAGATTGTTCGAAGTGGCGCTATACATGTTGGCATCTCATCAAGATCCGAAAGCAGATGAAATACTTGCATCACTTGATGATGAAATATATTTTGGTGCAGGTCCTTCGCTTATGTATACAAATGCGATCGCATCGCGCGGCGAAAGATGTATTTCTCTGGTCCGTGATGAAAGTATGAGAGAGCAAGCAAGAGAAATAATAAAAACGGATATATGGGATTTTGATATGCGTACGTATAAAGAATGGTAATGTGCAATGGCCGGCTGGGTGGCGCCTTTCTGACGCCGTCGGAGAGGTTGGGTGACATGCCTACGCGAAGCTTAGGCATGTTTATTACGTCGGAGAGGTGCTTATGTGGCACAGCCGCCCTCGGCTGTGCACCGAACAAAAAGCCCACTCCGCCAGGAGCCGGACATCCCAGCGAGTATGAGTGTCAGCCACCGAGTTTTGAAACTTGTAACCTGTAACCTGAAACCAGAAACTAGAAACCAGAAACCAGAAACGTATTCCATGCTGATCCAACTAACGGACATTAAAAAAATCTACAAAGTCGGCGTCGAACGCATCCACGCCCTCGATGGCGTTTCTTTACACGTCGAGGAGAACGAATACGTCGCTATCATGGGACCCTCCGGCTCCGGGAAAAGTACCATGATGAATCTCCTGGGCTGCCTCGATCGGCCCACTTCTGGAACCTACGAACTCAACGGGCGTAACATCTCACGCAGCGGCGGAGGGACGCTGGCACGCATTCGTAATGAGCAGATCGGCTTTGTCTTTCAATCCTTCGAATTGATGCCTCGACTCAGTGCCGTGAAAAATGTCGAACTGCCCTTGATCTATTCCCGCACCGGCGCCTGGGGCGCCCGCCGTCGCCGCGCTAAAAAAACCTTGGAACGCGTTGGCCTCGCCGGACGCGCTAAACATCGACCCAATCAACTCTCCGGCGGCGAAAAACAACGCGTCGCCGTCGCCCGCGCCCTCGTCGCCAATCCCAGTATCCTCCTCGCCGATGAACCTACCGGGAATCTCGATTCTAAAACCAGCGAAGACATCATGGCTCTCTTTGACAAACTCTTTGACGAAGGGCAAACCATTATCATTGTCACGCATGAAGAATCCATCGCTCGACATGCTCGGCGAATTCTCACCATGCACGATGGCAAAATTGCTTCCGACACCGCCAATGATAAGGGAGGCCAAAAGTGAGAGTGTTTCTTGGCATACCGCTGGCCTTTCTCGCTCTTGTCACTCAGAGTATCCGACTCGCGCTCGGACAGATCTGGACCAACAAAACCCGTTCGGTCCTTACCACCATCGGCATCGTCATTGGCGTCGCCTCCGTCACCGCCGTCATCGCTGCCCTGACCGGACTCAAAGCCAAAGTCCTCGATGAGTTCGAAACCTTCGGCGCCAATAAAATCTATATCATTCCCGATCAGCCTCGCCAGGGCCGCTATAGCCATGCCTCCTGGTGGCACCACATCCGACTCCGGCCCGAAGAATTCGATCATCTCCTCGAACACTGCCCTTCCGTCGAACGGTTTACCCGCGCCTGTCGCCAGGACCAGAAGGTGCAGGCGGGCGATGAAGCCCTGGATAATGTGATGATCACCGGCATCAATTCCGACTGGCACAAAATCGAAAACCGGTCCGTGATCCTCGGCCGACCCTTTAGCGTCATCGATGAAACTCAAACCTGGCAGGTCTGTTTGATTACTCCCAAGGTCCGCGATAAGTTGAAATTGGATCGCGACTGTATCGGCCAGATGATCCTCGTCGGCCAACGTGCCTTTCGCATCGTCGGCGTCGTCGAGGAATTGGTCGAGTCCGGTATGTTCGGCGGCGGCGGCGCCCAGTACGAAATCTTTATCCCCTTCGATACCGCCTGGAAAATCTACGAACCCTTCATGTTCGTCATTGCCGCCAGCCGGTCCCCCGACGTCTCCGACGAAGCCCGCGCCGAACTCCGCTTCTACCTCCGCAATACCCGCAAACTTAAACCGGATGATCCGGATACGTTTCGTATTGAAGTTGTCGAAAAATACATCCGCGAATTCAAAAAGCTCGCCTTGTTCGTCACCGCCGTCGCCGGCGGCATCGTCGGCATCTCCCTCCTCGTCGGCGGCGTCGGCATCATGAACATCATGCTCGTCTCCGTCTCCGAACGAACCCGCGAGATCGGGCTCCGCAAAGCCGTCGGCGCCCGACCCTCCGCCATCCTGCTCCAGTTCCTCGTCGAGGCGGTGATGTTGTGTCTGTTCGGCGGCCTCATCGGCCTCGCCGGCGGCCAACTGCTCACCCAGGCCATCGCCAACATTCCCAACGCCAATCTCGATAAAGCGCATATCCCTTTGTGGGCGGTGGGAGTGTCGTTTGGGTTTTCGGCATTGGTGGGGGTGTTTTTCGGGATGTTCCCGGCGGTGAAGGCCGCCCGATTGGATCCTATTGAGGCATTGAGACATGAATAGATGTAAGTTATTTGATTGCAGGTGGTTAGACAGGGGTCAAAATTGGGTTTGTTTTGTAATTTTACTAGCGCCGATCTGGGCCTACCTTTTAGGCGGATGTGATTATTATTTTGATGAGGAGCGGTACGAGACGGTGAAGGTGTCGCCGGAGCGATTGCGGGAGATTGAGGCGCTGGATCTGGAGGAGATGAGCAGGGGCGCCGAGCCGGGGGATGTCCATGACGTGGGAGTAGAGGCGGCGGCGCCGGAGAGGTTGGCGGTGACGGTGGAGGAGTGCCGGGCGATTGCGTTAGAGAACAATCTGGGTCTGAAAGTGCAATTATACGCACCGACGATCGCGGATCAGAGTATCACGGAGGCGCGGGCGGCGTTCGAACCGTTGGCATATTCGCGTTTGAATTTTATCAAGACGGATCAGCCGACGTCGCTGGAGCTGGATGCTTCGCAACAAGATTATTATAGCGCGGACGTGGGGATGCAATTTCCGTTGCGCACGGGGGGAACGGTGACGTTTGATCTGCCGTATAATTACGTCAAGACCAATAACATTTTTTCGACGTTGAATCCGGCGTATTCTGCGGATGCATACGTGAATATCGATCATCCGATACTGCGGGGGGCGGGGATCGAGACGAAGACGCATACGATTCGGATCGCGAAGTACGAGTCGCAGATTGCGCGGGCGCGGACGAAGCTGGAGGTGATTACGGTACTGGCGGCAGTGGATCGGGTGTATTGGCGATTGTACGCCACCCGGCGGGAACTGGAGGTGCGCAAGCAGGAATACGATCTGGCAG
>CAZNQT010000518.1:0-3836 GCA_964574885.1 uncultured Pirellulales bacterium | reverse complement strand
GCAGACCCACGTGAAATCCCGATACGCTCAAGTAATGCATCGTTCCCGTGCGCATAAACGTTTCGGAGAGTTCCTCATTCATCCGATGTCGCTGCCCCAACAGCAGCGCCTCCAGAAAAGCCGTTTCACCCTGGTCCGCATTCTGTTCGGTCTCGAAATTTGCATCTTCGAAAATCGCTCCGTGCGCCAACTTTGCTAATTCCCGACGCAGACGATATAACCAACTTACTGACTCCGTCGATTCCGCCAAAACTTGAACTGCCTCACTATAGTTCACCGAACAGCCCGCCAAGTTGCGCGCCGCGCGGTACGAATCGCGTCGGTCGTACTCGCCCGGATTCGACGGACCCCGGCGCGGATACAACCAACCGTCTATTCGTACCTTCTGATCCAGTTTCAGAACCGGGGCAATCTCTTTTACGGAGACCTGCAATACGCCTTGCGTGTCTTTTTTACCGCCGACGGTTTCAATCTGATCGCAGGTGAGAGTAAACACCGTCCGCGGCGACTGCCAGAAAAATGCCTCCGGCGATTTGACGAAATACGGCTCACTGATAATCCTGCCCTCCAGCGTCGCCAGCGATCCGGTTGGTTTTACGTACTGTACGATATGATTCTTCGGATAGTAATAATAAACAAGGTTGTATTGCATCGCTCCCAGACTGAGAAATCCCAGGAACAACACAACTCCTACCACTCGCGGCGAACGTACCACGATCCGTCGCACTTGGGGAATGAAGAGAACTACCCCTGCTGCGATTAGGCAGAACAACAATATCAGCAGGAATGCAGCCGCCGGAAGGATTTCATATCGCGCTATCAGAATTCCTATAATCACTGCGACTGCCACCGGCAGCAGCGGCGCCGGCTTGGATTTAATGCGATCTACAGGATTTATCGCTGTGCTTACCATAACATTTCCGCCAATCTAAACATAATCCTAAGTGGAAACGCAAAAAGAATCACAGCAAACAATCAAACGCTATCCACCTCGCGGACTCGGTGGCTGCCACCCGGCCACTCCATCAGGTGAATCCTGGATTCCCGATTACGCGGGAATGACATTTTGAAATTTCCACTTAATCTTCTTTTTCCAGTACGATACAGTCAAGTCCCATGCCATATCCTTCCGATTCAGGATTTTTGGAATCGATCGAGAAGGTAAACGTGTTTGTACCTGCTGTTAGCTTTACTCCGGAAAAGGTAAACTGCTTCGGCGGCCAGACAGGCCGGACCAGGTCGTCCCTCTTTAAGAAGGTGTCTATTGCTTCTCCCACGGCTTTACCGTTTACGCTTAATTGGACCTTGCCGTAATTTGGGGCCCGTACATAATAAATTTTAACGGTATAGAGACCTGCCTTGGCGGTCGGAACGGCCAGCGAAAACTTCCCGGCACCGCCCGAATCAAACACCAGTTTATGATCGCCGCTCAGGTTCGGCATATCGTGTTGCACCGCCGGGGCAGGGTTCTCTTTCGCCTTGCTTTCATAACCGAGTACCTTTAAATCCTCTGCTTCCAGAGCACCTTCGATATGCCAGCGTCCCTTGTTCGGATCCCACGGTTCGTGTGAGATAATCGTTTCCAGCCTGGGCCAGGGTTTGTGAATCGTTTTCTGATACCAGAAGGCGACGCTGGAATAGTAATCCCTTCCCGTATTCGGTTTCGGGCTGATCCAGGGCCAATGTTCGATCTCGAACTTGAATGATTTGCGAAAAGGGATCGGATCCATAATATGGAATCGATACGCACTTATCTTATCTCCCACGTGCCTGCCTTCCATGACCGGAACGCCATAATACAGATTACTGAACACCCGAAACCCCCACGCCTCGCCAAAGTAGTCTTCGGTTCCCGTCCCGCGAAAGCCGACCTTGCCATCGACGGTGATAATATCATCACCTTCACCGAACCATCCTTCCGTTCGGATGCGGTTGCCCATCACGACGCCGACAAAATGCCCCTGGCCCTGGGCTTCTAGAAGCACAATTGGTTTTCCGCGCGGCGCCGGATCTGTTTCCTGAAAGCGGGCGTGGAAATAATTTAAGTCCTCGATGGGTTTGTCATACACGCGATAGTCAAGGTAATAATAGAGCGGTACGGTTTTCCGCGTTCGATTCAAGGGGGAATCGGCAGCGGCCAACGTAACCCGGGCCGATTTGTTAAACGGCATATACCACCAGCAGTTCCGCGCTCTACCTTCGGAGGAGACCTGGATGGGCAAACTGTTCATATTGGCACAAACGTCCATCGCCACGCCGAAAAAATCCCCGATGGGCGCTTCCACGCTGGGATGGGCACTGCCTTCCCAGTAGATGCGAATAATCAGTTCTCGACCGCCTCTGCGATGCGTCGTCCAGATATGGGTGATCGCGCCGGGGCCTTTAATGTCCGCAATCGTCATTTCTTTGCCATCCGTTGGAACATAGATATTATCGCGCGGCCCCCCCTGTCGCTCATAGGAACTGGCCCGGGCCGCTGCATAGCCCTGGGTGCGCGATAATTCCACCATGGGATTTCGTTCCCTCGCCACCCCCACCGGCGGCGGAGTCGGTTCCGGAACCGACAGAGAAAACACCTCCTTCGGTCCCATCGCAACTAAAAAGAAAAATCCCATGCCAACCATGGTAAACTGAACATAGAATCGCCTCATCGTTCCGGTAAATTTCTGCATACCTTGTTCTCCTGCACCGTATCCATAGTACCAACGTTTGACGCAATCACTTTATAATAATCGTCATGTACTATCCAGGATTTTTTATACGGTTTCGCTCCTTCATTATCATACCCGTCATATCCGGAATAATGCTACCGTACATATATTGTCGGCTATGATAATCTCAATGCGTGTAAATTATCTCGGCTACGCCGAGGACGTAACGCCACAAGAGTGCCACGGCTGTATCAGCCGTGCTACTCTGACGGTAGGCCAATAGCGCAAACCACGGCCAGGATGGCCGTGGCACACTTTTTGGAGTGGCGTCAATACAAATTCCTATGCGATCAAGGTAGAGGAAATACCTGAATGGCTTTTTCCGGTTTAGTGGGGCAGGCCATTTCGCAGGCCCCGCAACCATTGCACCGATCCGGATCAATAACCGGAATAAGAGTATATTCCGTTTCAGAAAAGACGTAGTGAATAGCGTCATAGGGACACCAGCGTCGGCAGGCGGAACATTCCCGATCGCGGCTTAAGAGGCATACGTTCATATTCACCCGGGGTAATCCGATTTTTATTTTTTCTTTTTTGGCGCGCGACAGTCGGGCAAGGGCTCCGCTCGGACAGACGGCCGTGCAGCGTACACAATCCTCCCGACAATAATTGCTCTCGAAACGGAGCTTCGGCGTCAAAATACTCGTCCAGCTATGCCCTCGCATATCGCGCTGAATGATGCCGTGCGGACAGGATCGAATACAGTTACCACAGCGTAAGCATAAACCGACAAAGGTATGTTCCGCCACCGCTCCGGGAGGCCGCAACGGTCGCGCCGCCGCGCTGCCAATTCGTCGAGCCACTCCTACACAACCGGCGCCCAACGCCATACCGAGAACGGTTCGTCTGAGGACCGGATGGGACGCTTGGGCAGGAGTGCGTTTCTCGGTCTTAGGTAAATTTACGGAACGTACAAATCGAAACATCTGAGAAAGCAAGTCCTGAGAGGCGCCCAACGGGCACAGCCCATTGCACCACAGATAGGGCCAGAAAAAACTGATTAATAATATTCCTAAACAAACAAAAACGGAAATCCAACCTAGCAGGTCCTGTCCATATTTGGTCAACAGGAAGACGCCGGTAAACAATCCCAGGGGATCCAGCCATACAAACAGAGGACTACCC
>CAZNQT010000517.1:0-3849 GCA_964574885.1 uncultured Pirellulales bacterium | reverse complement strand
TGTCGAGGCAGTTTATTATCCTCGCTTGATTTTTCAACCGGTATTATCAGGCGTGGCACTCATGCTACCTTTCAGCATTATACAACAAAAAAATCATTATACCAATAATTTATTTCCTTTGAATTATGAGATACTACTATTGAAACCGTGGATTTGAACCGAAGAAACTATGGAAATATAATTACTAGTACGAAGGCCAACCCTTGGCGGGGTTTACAAAGCGAAAAAGGGCAAGATTATGCTGACACTGGATGATTTTCGAAACATAATCCCGGACAAGAAGTTATCGGAAATATATCAGCGTGCCTCCAAACTATACGACAAGAGCATCGTGCATGTAAACGCGACGTACCAAGGGGGAGGAGTGGCGGAAATCCTGAATTCACTGGTACCGCTGATGAACGATATCGGAATCCAGACGGGCTGGCGAGTGCTGCACGGGAGTCTGGACTTTTTTGAGATCACGAAGGAATTTCATAACGGGCTGCAGGGGCAGGACATCGATTTGACGGAAGAAAAGAAGCGGATGTATATGCAGCTCAACGGTAATTTTTCTTCGTTTACGCACATCGATCATGATTGTACGATCATCCACGATCCGCAACCCCTGCCGATGATTAAGTTTTACCATAAACGGGGAGCGTGGATTTGGCGTTGTCATATCGATCTGTCGGAGCCGAATCCTCAACTCTGGAATTTTATCAAAGGATTCCTGATCAAATACGATATGACCATCCTGACCAGCGAGCTGTATGCGCATCCGGATTTGCCGATTCCGTATCGCATCATCCCGCCGGCCATCAATCCGCTGACGATGAAGAATAAGAACATCACCGAAGAAACGATTCACGAACAGATCGAGCAGGTGGGCATTCCCACGGATAAACCCATCATCACACAGGTGTCCCGCCTGGATCCGTGGAAAGATCCCGACGGGGTATTGGAGATATTCAAGCTGGTGAAGGAGAAAGTCGATTGCCGCCTGGTATTTTGTTATAACCTGGCGGCCGATGATCCGGAAGGTCTGCGTGTGTACGATCGGATCTGCCAGAAGGCCCAGGAGTATGTGGACAAAGGGGATGTGATATTTGTAGAGGGCAATCAGGAGATTCTGGTGAACGCCGTGCAGCGATTTTCCGACGTGGTGATCCAGAAATCCATTCGCGAAGGCTTTTGTCTGGCGGTTACCGAAGCCATGTGGAAGGGTCGTCCCGTAGTGGCGTCCAATGTCGGAGGGATTCCGATTCAGATTCATGATGGTTTTAACGGGTATCTACTCGATCCGTACGATCTGCAGGGATTCGCCGAGCGAATTATTCATATCCTGGAACATCCGTCGGAAGCCGAACAGATGGGGGTCAACGCGCGGGAAACAGTGCGGGAGCGTTTTCTGATCACGCGGTTATTGACGGATTATCTGGACGTTCTCATCCAGGCGGTGAATCATCGTAATAACGTCGGAATAGGATAGAATAGAAATCTACTCCCTATCATTCAGCGTAAGGATGGTGTCGATCAGGGCGAGGTGGCTGTAGCCCTGGGGGAAGTTGCCGAGCAGTCGTTTGGTTTCGAAATCAATGTCTTCGCTGAATAGTCCCAAGTGATTACTGTATTGGAGAACCTTCTCGAACATCCGTTCGGCTTTTTCGGTTTCCCCGACTTTATAAAGGCTGCGAATGAGCCAGAAAGTGCAGACGGTGAAGGAGGATTGGGGTTTACCGAAATCGTCCTCGTTGAGATAGCGATACATCAAACCGTCGCGGCAGAGTCGTTGTTCCGTCAAGCAAACGGTGCTGACGTATTTGGGATCATCGGCGGCGATAAAGCCATAGGATTCCATGAGCAGATTGGCGGCATCGAGATAAGGCTGGCCATAGGCCTGGGTGAAGGCCTGGATTTCCTCGTTCCAACCTTTTTTAAGAATGTCGGCCTTGATGACGTCGCGAATCCGGGTCCAGATGTCGACGTATTTGGGCATATCGAAAAATTGGGCAATTTGGGCGGCGCGATCCATGGCGACCCAACTGAGAACCTTGGAAAAGGTAAAGTGTTGTTTTCGCGTGCGAAACTCCCAAATGCTCATATCGGGTTGACGCCATTGATGTTCGACATTACGGGCCAGGGAACGGACAACGGTCCAGAGGTCTTCGCGATTATAAATCTGGCCTCGTTTGAACGTGGTGAGATAGCGATAAATCGCTTCAATGAGAATCCCAAAGATATCATTTTGTTTTTGGGTGTAGGCGGCGTTGCCGATGCGAACGGGTTGGGAGTTTTCGTAGCCGGCCAGGTGGTTCAGGAATTTTTCGGTGAGTTTTTTTTGGCCGTTAATCCCGTACATGATTTGAATTTTTTCATCCTTAAAGGGGATCATCTGCAGGATGTATTTATAAAAGCGCATGGCGACGTTGAAGTGGTTGAGACGTTTGAGTACGTTAATGGTCATAGAGGCGTCGCGCAGCCAACAGAAGCGATAATCCCAGTTTCGTTCGGCGCCGATGGTTTCGGGCAGGGAAGTAGTGACGGCGGCGAGGATGGCGCCGGTGCGTTGAAAGGCCAGGAGTTTGAGCACGAGGGCGCTGCGCTGAACTTCGGCGTTATAGCGGGGCACTTTGGGGGTTTTGGCGGACCAATCGAGCCAATACACGCGTGTTTTCTCATATTCGAGCTGGATATAATCGAGATCAAGATCGGCTAACTTCTGATTGTAGCTGACCAGGCAGAAAGCATCACGATCAATCGTAATGGGTCGTTCGGCGGCGATATCTTCCAGGTGTAAATCGGAGTAAAGATAAACGGATTCATACGATCCGTTGAGAGTCCCGGTCTTGATATATTCCCGACGAATTTCCGTTTTGACGGGAAACTGGGCGTAAGAAGGTCGCGGATCGTAATGGAAACGGACTTTAGGTTTTCCAGAGACATGACGAATATACCGAATGATATCGGGGGGGCACCATATTTGGTCGTACTCCGAGTGATAGCGAGGCATAAAGTCGATCACTTCAAAACGATGTCGTCCCTGGGTAAAGGCGGTGACCAGAATATTGGTTTTGGGGACGTAGGCTTGGTTGACCTTGTAATCCTCCTCCACATAAATCGCAAATTCACCGCCCTTTTCGATATCCAGGAGTCGGGCGAATACGGAGCTGGAATCAAAATCGGGCAGGCAGCCCCATTCAATATCGCCGCGGTCAGAGATTAAGGCCGCCGTTCGTCCATTGCCGATTATCCCATAATTCAGATTTTTCGCCTTACGGTTCATAGGGCGAAATTATGTCTGATGTAATTTATGTTGTAAAATACTTTTTAAATATTTCCGAAAGGCCGCGGGATCGGAGACGGTATAGAGGGCATGGGTATTTCCGGATCCGATCTTGAGGGAGACGATTTCGGGCCGATCTAGACGGAACATACTTTCGTCGGTTTCATCGTCGCCGGCACACAGGATCGCATCGTAGGAGTTATGCTGGAGGAAGAATTCGAGGGCCTGACCTTTGTTAATCTGGTTGGATCCCACTTCGACGATTTTTTTCCCATGGTGGATTTCGACCGGCAGATTGGAGACTAATTCCATCAATTCGCCCATGAGTTCGTTCGCCTTCCAGGAGCCGAATTCCGGATCGGCGCGTCGGTAATGCCAGACGAGAGAAGAGGTTTTTTCTTCGATGGCCGATCCCGGCGTGGCCTGGGTGTAGTGCTGAAAAATTTGCCGGATATGTTCCTTCCAGGATAAATCCGCTTTTTCATCCAGACATAACCAGTCGTCGTCCTGGGGTCGTCGATAGTAATAGCCATGTTCGGCGATCAGAGTAAAACCAAAACTCGCAAACCAATGCTGCATATCCC
>CAZNQT010000516.1:0-3851 GCA_964574885.1 uncultured Pirellulales bacterium | reverse complement strand
GTCCGGAACAGGGCACGTTCCGAAGGGCTGCACAGATGAGATCGTAAACAAGCTGATCGAGCGTGAGAACCAGGGCAGTACGGGGATCGGGAAAGGAATCGCGGTTCCTCATATCAAACATGCGAGCGTGAAGGAGATCGTCGGGACCATCGGCTGCAGCAAGAAGGGGATCGATTTTTCCTCTTTGGATCAGGCGCCGGTGTATTCGATTCTGCTGTTGCTGAGCCCCCCGAACGATCCTGACCGACACCTGGAGGCGATGGAAAGTCTGTTTGCGCATCTGCAGCGGGATCGTTTTCGCAAGTTTCTCCGTCAGGCGGAAACGAAAGAGGCGATCCTTGATCTATTGCTAGAGGCGGACGAAGGGAAGCAGGAAAGCGGATTATAGGAATGTCGAATGACGAAACCAGAATAATGAAATAATGACGAAGTCCGAATGACGAGATAAGATAGAAGGGCGAACGTCGAAAACAGAATGTCAAATGAAGAAATATAGGTACTAAGATCCCAAAGGAAAAACCGCATTTACCGAGAAGAAAATGGAGTTTCAAGAAGTATGAGTTCGACGCCGGCGCAGGACCATTATGCCGAACGGATGGTTACGATTCGTAACCCGCATGGACTGCACATGCGTCCGGCGATGGAATTTGTAGATCAAGCGAATCGTTATAAAAGCGAGATCACGATCCAAAAGGTGAACATGGTCGTCGATGGAAAAAGTATCTTCCAGGTCACCCAACTGGTAGCGACGTTCGGCACGGAATTGAAAGTGACCGCGACCGGTCGCGACGCTCAGAAAGCGGTAGAAGTGTTGGCGGAAATTCTGGGACGGGAAAAGCCGCAGATTTCGCGTCAACCCTCGGCAGAAGACGAAGGGATCTGTCAGGAGCCGAAATCCTGAGTATTTCGAAAGAAAACGCCTTACCGGCATTACAAATAACAGAATACTTTCATCCGGAGAACAGGGGCAAGCGATTCGGAAGGCGGGAACGCAAAAGCGAATCGAATCGCAAGGCCTCCGTGATGAAGCAACGGAACAATTAGAATATTTCCCCACGGGAGCTCGCCCGACGATGGGGGCATGAGAAGAATCAATGGATATCATCAAAGGAATCGGCGTATCACCGGGAGTATCCATATGCACGGCGGTAGTACTGGACGCGGAGGATTATCGCGTCCCGCGTCGCACGATCCCGAAAGGGCACCTGCGCAAGGAAGTGCAGCGTCTGCGGAAGGCCTTTCTGAACGCTTCGGAGGAGGTATCCAGTCTGCAAGTGGCCCAGGGCGACCTGGATAACAAGATCAAAGATATTTTTGCGGTACACTTGCACTTTCTGCGCGATCGCACGCTGCGTAAGAAGATAGCGGATTTAATTCAACAGCAATGCTACACGGCAGAATACGCGGTGAGCGTCACGATGCGGGATATTGCCAAGAACTTTGCCCAAACTCCGGATACCTATATTTCCGAGCGGGTAAATGATATCTACGATATCGAAAAGCGTCTGCTACGTCATTTGATCGGCGCCCGGCGAGAGGATCTGAAGCATTTAACCGAGCCGGTGATCGTGGTGGCGCACGATTTAACGCCGACCCAAACGGCGTCCTTCGATAAAGAATTTGTGAACGGGATTGCCACCGACGCGGGGGGTCGTACTTCACATACGGCAATTGTAGCTCGTAGTCTGGGAATCCCGGCGGTCGTGGCGCTGAATGAGGTGACACGGCAGGTGGCGGCAGGCGATACGGTGATCGTGGACGGCAACCGAGGGACGGTGATCATCAATCCGAATCCCGACACCATCAAAGAGTATCAACGTCATGCGGCAGCCATCGTGGAACATGAGCATGAATTGGATGAGCTCGCCCAGTTACCTGCCGAGACGACGGACGGGACCCATATCACTCTTTTAGGCAATATTGAATTTCCCTCGGAAGCGGAAATCGCACTGCATAAAGGGGGAGAAGGGATCGGATTGTATCGCACGGAATTTTTGTATCTGGAAGCGGATCATGAGCCGACGGAGGAAGAGCATTATCAAGCGTATGTCGATACGATTCGGACGTTCGGTCGCGGTTCGATCACGATTCGCACGATAGATCTGGGGGCAGATAAATTCACTCAGAAGCGACTGATCAATCCGGAACGGAATCCGTTTTTAGGCCTGCGTTCGATTCGATATTGTCTGCAGAATATCAATATGTTCAAGACGCAGATACGCGCGATCCTGCGGGCCTCGGTGCACGGGGACGTAAAAATCATGTTTCCGTTGATTACGAACCTGATGGAGCTGCGTCAGGCGAAGTGGATCCTGGCGGAAGTGAAAGAGGATCTGGAGGAACAGGGCATCGACTATGACGATAATATGCCGGTGGGGATCATGATCGAGACGCCGGCGGCGGCGCTGACGGCGGACGACCTGGCGGATGAGGTGGATTTTTTCAGTATCGGTACGAACGACCTGATTCAGTACACGCTGGCGGTGGACCGGGTGAACGAACACGTAGCGCCGCTCTATAATCCGGCGAATCCGGCGATTCTTCAATTGATGAAACATATCTACCGATCGGCCAAACGGGCCGAGATCGGGGTTCACGTATGCGGCGAGATGGCATCCGAGATTGAATTTGTACCGGTATTGATCGGCCTGGGCTTCACGACTCTCAGTCTGGCGCCGCCGATGATTCCGGAGATCAAACAATTGATACGCTCGATTTCCATCACTTACTGCCGTCGATTGGCCCGCAAGGCGTTGAGCTTTGATACAGAACAACAGACGATGAACTTTCTGCGGAACGAACTGCAACAGGTAATGGGAGAAACGTATTAAAATTAGTTGTGAGTTGTGAGTTGTGAGTTGCGAGAAAGAAGAAGATGTATCAGAGGTATAATGGACGTAGTAAATTCTGCGAAATATAAAATGGCCATTTGGTATGCGGTATATGGGGACATGCGATTTTTGTCACATCGGGATACGATGCGGTTATGGCAGCGAGCGCTAACGCGAGCGGGGGCGCCGGTGTCGTTTTCGCAGGGTTTTAATCCACATATGCGACTGACTCTAGCGTTACCGCGGAGCGTGGGGACGTCCAGCCGGGCGGAATTACTGGTTATGGAATTGACGAAGTCGTGGCCACCAGAGAAGTTAATTTCAGCGCTTCAAGGTACACTGCCGGCGGGAATAGACATTCTTGAGGCACGCGCCATTGCCGCCTCGGTAAAACCACATCCGTCGTGGGTACGATATCAAATTCATTTGAGCGATCAGGCCGATCGGGAGCAGATTAGGCATTGTCTGGCTAAATACCGGCAAGCATCGACCTGGTGTATCTATCGGCCCCGACGCGGGCGGCATCCGGCGCGAACCATAGATTTGAAGCAGGTCATTACCGAACTGGAGTTGAAGGCAGAGGGCGTCTATTGCACCCTGGATGTATCGGGGCAAGTTACAGCGCGGCTGGATGAGGTGATGGAGCTCCTTGCTCTACATCCACCGACATATTTAATCCAGCCGGAACGAATTGCCGTGGGATATGAGGAAGAGTTAAAGTATAGCAATTAAAAATGATAAATAAACAACGAAAAATGTTAAATAACCGGGAAAGAAGAAGGTGATATATTGAGTCGGGACATGTTAATTAACGTAGCACAGGAGGAGGAGTGCCGTATCGCCGTCGTCGAGAAGAATCAACTGGAGGAATTGTATATCGAGCGACTCAGCGATACGAGTATCGTCGGGAATATCTACAAGGGCAAAGTGGTCAACGTAGAGCCGAGCATTCAGGCTTGTTTTGTGGATTTCGGTATCGGCAAGAACGGTTTTTTGCATATCAGTGATTTGCAGCCGTCG
>CAZNQT010000515.1:0-3858 GCA_964574885.1 uncultured Pirellulales bacterium | reverse complement strand
TAAGCCGGGTTTTGTACAGTACCGATGCCAGTATCTACCAAATAGAGCCACTCGGAGTGGTTTTACCCGATAATCCACACGATGTCTGTCAAACCGTCGCCTATGTCGCCAAACGAAAAATCCCTATTATCCCTCGCGGCGCCGGCAGCGGACTGGCGGGGGAATCCTTAGGAAGAGGGATTGTGTTGGATCTCAGCCGCTTTATGAATCGTATTATTACCATGGATCTGGAAGCCGGTCAGGTCGAAGTGGAGGGCGGGGTAATTTTGGAACGTTTGAATCGGCAGTTGGCTTCCGTGGGCAAGCAAATCGGTCCGGATCCGGCCAGCGGAAATCGAGCGACCATCGGAGGGATGATCGGGAACAACTCCACCGGTGCACATTCGATTCAATATGGTTACATGGGCAGGTATATTCGGAAGTTGGGGATGGTGACCGGTCAAGCCGAGAAGCTGGAGATACCATTCGCATTGGAAGAGAGGGCCAATGGAGGGACGGCGATAGAGTGGGCGAGGCAGGTGGGGGAGTTACTTTGGGCCAATCGGAAGGAATTAGAGCGGGTTCGGCCGCGGACGGATCGCAATCGCAGCGGGTATAATGTGTATCCGGTGTTGGATGGTATGGGACCGGATCGGGCAAATGGGGGGGTGAATCTGTGTCAGTTGATAGCAGGATCGGAGGGGACGCTGGGGGTGGTGACGGAGGCGACATTAAGCCTGGTGGACGTACCGAAAGTAAAGGGGCTCCTGCAGGTGAATTTCGATTCGTTGGGAAAGATGGCGCGGGCGACGCCGCAATTGCTGAAAGCAGAACCGTCGGCATGTGAATTAATGGACGAAACGCTGCTAAAAATGGCGCGGGATGCATATCCGGAATATCATGACGTGCTGCCGGGGCATGTGGCGGCATCGCTAATTGTTGAATTTTACGGGGATACGGATAGCGAGATAGAAGAGAAGGTCAGGAAAGGCCGGTTCATAGCGGAACAGTTGCCAACAAATGCCAGCAGTATAGGAAACAAAGAGATCTTGGATCCCACAACGCAGGCGTTGATCTGGAAGGCGCGTAAGGCGGGAGTGCCACTGTTATTTCGACGTAAGACGACGATGCAGCCGATCCCGGTCATCGAGGACGTAGCCGTCGCTCCGGAGCAACTGGGTGAGTATTTAGAGGGATTGGAAGAGATCACCAAGCGATTGAACGTACCGGTGGCCTATTATGCACATGCAGGCCATGGCGCCTTGCATCCGCGGCCGTTTTTGAATCTGCACGATAAAGAGGATGTGAAGAAACTGCGGCAACTGGCGGATGAGGTTTTCAACCTGGCCTGGAAGCTGGGGGGAACGATCAGCACGGAACATGGCGAGGGATTGGTACGGGTATCGTTTATTGAAAAGCAATACGGACCTCAAGTTTATAACCTGTTCCGTCAAATCAAGCAGATTTTCGATCCGGAGGGGATTTTCAATCCCGGCAAACGAATCAACGACGATCCGGAGGTGATGACGAAAGACCTGCGATTATCGCATGCTATCGAGCGAAACGACAGAAAAACCAATTTGGTATTTCGGGAAGATGAGTTGGTACGGGAGATCGAGCAGTGCAACGGGAACGGCTTGTGCCGTTCGGGCGATCCGACGCTGTCGATGTGTCCGATCTTCCGGGCGACGGGGGATGAGGATGCCAGTCCCCGGGCCAAGGGCAATATCATGCGGCATTGGCTGTACGGATTGCTGAATCCGGAAGTGATGCAGACGGAAGAATTCAAGCGGATTGCGGATTTATGCGTGAACTGCAAGATGTGTGCGACGGAATGTCCCTCGCTGGTGAATATCCCGAAGCTGATGATCGAGGCGAGGGCGGAGTACGTCAGGCATCACGGCTTAACGCGGGCACAGTATCTGTTAACGCGGAGCGAGTTCATGAGTAAAATGGGCTCGACGTTTGGGCCTTTAGCGAATCTGTTTTTACAGATGGGGTGGTTCAAGAGAGTGTTGGAGTGGACGGGCAAGGTGGATCATCGACGAGGAATGCCGAAATTTGCCTGGGGTGCGAATCTCAAGAAGCTGCGCAGGTTGTTAGAGGAACAACCTAAGATCCCCAATTCGGTGGATAAGGTGGCGTATTTTATCGATCTGTATGCAAACTATAACGATCACGAACTGGGCCGAGCGGTAGTGGAGGTATTACGACATAATAACATCGAAGTGATGATCCCGGACCAGAAGTCGATGGCGATGCCGGCGATCAGTTACGGGGACCTGGACTATGCCAAGAAATATATTGAATACAATGTAAAGCATCTGGCCGAGGCGGTACGCACCGGCTGTAAGATCGTAACAGCGGAGAGTACGGCAGCGCTGTGTCTTAAGGAAGAATACCTGGATGTGGTGGACAGCGACGATGTGCATCTGGTGGCCGAGAATACCTATGACCTGACGGACTACCTGGCGCGATTGCATCGGGAGGGGAAATTGAAAGATGATTTTCGATTGCACAGCGCGTGGGATAAAACCCCGCCCTACAAATTGGCGTATCATATGCCTTGTCATTATCATTATATGAAAATCAAAGACGGGACGCGATATTTGATGGGTCTGATTGAGGGGGTCGAACTGGTAGAGCTGCCTAACAGTTGCTGTGGGATCGCCGGGACGTTTGGATTTCAAAAAGGGAAATTCGATCTATCGATGGAGGCGGGGGAACCGATGCTCAAGGCCCTCCGCGAGAGTGACTGCGATTTCGGTTTGACCGAGTGCAGCACGTGCAAAATGCAAATGGAAATCGGAGCGGGAAAAACGACGCTGCACCCGATTAAGGTCTTGGCAAAGGCATACGGATTGTGAAGAAAGTCTTCAGTCCGCAGTCTGCAGTTTACAGTAATTCATTGTTTACGGTTTACAGTTGATGGTTTAGGGCAAGAGAAGAAAAAGCCACAGAGGACACAGAGGTCACAGAGAGAAAGAAGAAATAAAAATGAATTATTAAATTGGTACATTTCCAATGTCAAAACGTAAAGAAAAACCGAAAACAGGATTTTGTGTTTTATGCGGGAAAGAAGGAATTATAACGCGTGAGCATGTGCCTCCGAAATGTTTATTTCTTAAACCTCGCCCGCAAAATACGATTACGGTTCCGCTATGTGAAGGATGTAATCATTTTTATCATTTAGATGATGAGTATTTTAGAATTCTTGCATCAGTACATGCTAATCCCAGCGATCAGCAATGGAGATTATTTAATGAAAAAGTGATAGGGTCAAGTCTAGCGCGTGGTGAAGGGTTAAAAAAAAGGCTCGATGATGAATATATGATAATACAAAATTATGCTCGCTCTAATCCTATCGAACTTTACGGTGGTGGAGAGTTGCCAAATGAATTATTACCGTATTTAAGACCATTCGATGCGAAACGCATAAATTCTGTAATAGAAAAAATTGTAAAGTGTCTTCATTTTCATCATTTTGAGAGACGATTTGAGGGCGAATTAAGAATAGTGATATCGGATTTATTGGAGCAAGTTCGGCACAGCATATTGAATCAACCAAGTGGAAAAGTTGGATATAATAATGAATTCGTTTACCAGTATAAAATTCTTGATTCCAGGAGTAATATGTGGTTGTTAATATTTTTCGAAAGACATGAATTTACGATTAGAACAAATGAAGAATAATATTGATTCATGACAATTAATACGCATGGAGCTAAGTTTCGTCCTATAATAATGTGTGCCGGTCTTAGGCGATCTATAAAGAGCATGCCCACGCCAGCGTGGGCATGACACCCGATCGGAATGACAAGAGACGCGGTGGGGCAAGCCCCCCCCGACCAAAAAATAGGTGGCGTAGTGTAGATTGGG
>CAZNQT010000514.1:0-3869 GCA_964574885.1 uncultured Pirellulales bacterium | reverse complement strand
ACGAAATTTATGGCAGGCGGGATTATTTTCGGCCTGCTATTATTGGGCGGCTGTTCGCAATTCCGACAACAATTCGGGAGCAATAATCCGCAAAATTCACAACCCCTGCAAACGAATCTGTACGGGAATCTGAGCGGCTGGGAACCGGTGGCGTTCGAGGCGAAACCTTTTGCCAGCCTGGTCCAACACAGTTTCAGCGAAGAAGGGGGTGATTTCGATCCCAGCGTCAGTCCGGACGGCAAGTGGATCGCGTTCAGTACGCTGCGTCATTCACCCAATCCGGATATTTACCTCAAACAAGTCCATGGGTTTACCGCCACCCGCCTGACAAGCGATCCGGCGAGCGAGATTCAGCCGAGCTTTTCGCCTCAGGGCGATAAAGTGGCCTATGCCAGCAACCGTTCGGGGAGCTGGGATATCTGGGTCATCGGGGTGGACGGGACGAATCCGGTTCGGCTAACCTCGGGTATCAGCAACGATATTCACCCCTCCTGGAGTCCGGACGGTAAATATGTTGTGTATTGCTCGCTGGGAACCCGCTCTCAGCAATGGGAGTTGTGGGTGGTCAGCGTGGAAAATTCCAGCATAAAAAAGTGGATCGGTTACGGTCTGTTCCCGGCATGGTGCCCGAATCCGAAGATACCCAAAATTGCCTTTCAGCAGGCCCGGTATCGCGGCAGTCAATGGTTCAGCATCTGGACGGTGGATTTCGTCAATGGGGAAGCGAAGTTTCCCACCATAATTGCCACGAGCGTAGATTATGCCTGCGTCTGCCCAAGCTGGTCGCCGGACGGAACGAAGCTGGCTTACAGCACCATTGGCCGAAACATCTATGAGAAAGCGAAGGCGCCCGTACCGGAATCGTCCGGCGAGGATATCTGGATAGTCGATCTGGACGGCAGAAACAACCTACGCCTGACGCAGGTGGACGCGTCGAATTTTTCACCCTGTTGGGGTCCGGACGGTTCGGTGTATTTCTGCTCGGATCGAAAGAATATCGAAAATATCTGGTCGATTCACCCTCACCAGGTTCAATTTACGCAAGAAAAAGCCGTGGATCTAAGTCAGCACCCGCTGAACAATAGCGTCCGCGCGAATTTTTAGCCCGATAGACACGAGCAGCCGTGAAGGTCTTGTGAGAATGACAAGTGAATAGAGAAAGGCCCAAAAATGACCCACTACTCTCGCCGAGTTCCGTTGTTATGGCTTTGTACGATTCTATGGTTAGGACTGATATTGCCAGGTTGTCAATCGCTCCGCAAGGACGATGACGTTAGAGGCGGCTTTGATCCGCCGCGAACGATCGCGGTGGCGCCGTTCCTGAATCAGTCCGGCTCCGAATTTCTGGACACGATCGCCGTGACCGATGAATTTTACACGGAACTCCAGCAAGTAGAGGGTTTGCACGTAGTGCCGGTGAACCAAGTATTAGCCACCCTGGGAAAACTGGGTAAAATGCAGGTGACCAGCCCCGACGAAGCGGTGGCCTTACTGGAGGCGTTGAATGCCGACGGCGTCATCGTAGGCGCCGTCACCCAGTACGATCCCTATTTCCCACCGAGGGTAGGCATGGCAGTTCAAATGTACTACCGGGAGGCGCCGAAAACGACGGAGCTGAACAATAAGTTTATCAATCCCGGAGAACTGGCCCGCCACGATAAGCCGTTTACCGACATGGTTCCCGGCGAACCGGTACGCCCCCGCGCCGCCGTGGTTCGAATTTATGATGCGGACCAGACCGAAGTTGTCGAAAAAATCAAACGGTACGCGAAACATCGCAGCGGCTCGGAGCGACCGGCAGGATGGCGACATTATATTACGACACGAAATTACCTTCGTTTCGTATCGTATGAAATTATAGACGAAATGCTGGCTCAGGAACGAGAACACCTGGTGGCCCAGGCACGAGGAGAGTAATTATGCCGCAAATGAAAGAACTATCGCTGGTCAAAGGCGCCGATCGTTTTATGTTTCGGTACGAAAGCGGCAGCGAGGAGGACGTTCTGGACGCCTTCGTTACGACGGCCAATGACCGCAAGAATAACTTCGACTGGTTTGACGCTGCGGTCCTAAGCTTTCAGTTGAGCAAGCACCTGGTGGAAGAGGCGGACGCCCTATTGGCGCCCAAGGAAGCTCAACACCGGGACGGCTCTACCGAACAGACGAAAACATCCTGGGGAGGTTCCTAGGAGGAAGGAACGGCCCCAGTTCCATATACATCGAAGCAGGAATGGATACCTGCTTTAAGCCGACCAGAGACCCGGGTCGGGATATAGCCGTTAGAGGAGTTGGTATTACATTCACCCTCGCCGCAAAAAGTGGTACGATCATGCAAGAGAATCCGACAGTAGTACAAGAATTTCTAGATTACCTGACATACGAAAAGCACTTTTCCAGCCATACTATTAAATGTTACAGCGCCGACCTGCAACAATATGTAGGCTATCTGACTTCTCATCCGGAAATCAGTCAGACTGACGATGTGTCTCACGGAGAACATCAGGAATACGGCGGCGTTGCCACAGCCGTAGCAACGGATGTGAGTACGACGATCATCCGGGCCGACATCAACACGATTCGAGCCTTTCTGACGCGACTGAATGAAGAAAACTATTCCAAATCCACCACCGCCCGTAAACTGGCGACCCTGCGCAGCTTTTACAAGTTTCTGGTTCGCCGGGGTCACGTGCAGACCTCACCGGTTGCGGCGATCCGTACACCGAAGCAGGAAAAGCGTCTGCCGCGATTCCTGGATTCGGAGCAGATCAATACGCTGCTGAACTGCCCGGATCTCAATACGATGCTGGGCGCCCGGGATCGAGCGATCCTGGAAACGCTCTACAGCAGCGGACTGCGCGTCAGCGAGTTGGTCGCCCTGAATCTGTCCGACGTGGACTTTTTAGGCGAGACGTTGCATATACGCGGGAAAGGCAAGAAAGAGCGGATCACACCGATCGGCTCGTCCGCCCTGCAAGCCATTCAAAAGTACCTCTCGTTCCGCGACAGCGATCCGCACAAAGACAGTTTCGATGCGCAGGCCTTGTTTATCAACAAACACGGTCAGCGGCTTAGCACGCGATCGGTACGGCGGAAATTGGACAAATACCTGCTGCAGGCCGGCCTGGATCCGCGGATCAGCCCGCATACCCTACGGCACAGTTTTGCCACCCATATGCTGAATAACGGAGCGGATCTGCGGGTTGTGCAGGAACTGCTGGGCCATCAATCCCTGAGCACGACGCAGGTTTATACGCATCTCACTACCCAAAAAATGAAAGAGGTTTATGACGAGGCGCATCCCCGGAACCAGGGATTACAATCCCCATCACTCGAGGAACGACCGATGTATTGATTTCGAAATATTGCCCGGGAGGCAGCGAGAGAGGCTGAACCCGACCGAGGTTAATCGGTCGGGTCTCTTTTTGCGCCGCCGGCTTTGCATACCTGCATATCCATAGAGAAAAAGCAAAAAAAGCGCCGCTATGATACCGGCGCTTTTCAGATTTTGCAACGTTAGGATGGAATGAACTTATACTTGTGTTCAAACCTGAACTTAGTGTATTACATGTTGACACAAGGGATCTTCCGGCTGACTGCATAACAACCAATCCCTAGCCAGGATCGCCAGGTCCTTCACGTTCACGTAGCAGTCGTGATTCATATCTCCCTGGAAATATCCCCAATCGCCACAAGAAGCGGAACAACGGTTCCCGAAATTGACATTATCGACAATCTCTCCGGCGCCCACCGTTACCGTATGCGTTCCGTAACACGGCTCTTCTCCCGGCTCCAGTTGAATCATAGTGCCCTCCTGGAGGGCCCTACCGGCATAGGCGGCGCCCCAGGTCATCGAATGCACTAAATTATCC
>CAZNQT010000513.1:0-3880 GCA_964574885.1 uncultured Pirellulales bacterium | reverse complement strand
CCCTTACTCCCCTGGATAATTTGTCCGGGGCAAAAAGTTGATAATGTGTATTCGTTAGGTTTGTCGAATAAGTGTGAACAGTCAAACGGCGTGATATTTGCCGAACGATAGTTGCTTGATCGCCTTTCCTGACATGTAGGTGAAATACTTGCCTCTTTCCTGGAGACCTGGAAAGTAAAGAATAAGGTCTGCATCCCATAATGGAGAATAGACATGGGTAGAAAGTTGTATGTAGGAAATCTGAGTTACGATGCGGATCAAGCGACCCTGGAGACCATGTTTTCCGAACATGGAACGGTAGAAAGCGTGAATATCATCACCGACCGTGAAACCGGCCGCAGCAAAGGGTTTGGGTTCGTCGAGATGAGCAGTGACGAAGAAGCGGAGGCGGCCATGGCCGCCCTGGACGGAAAAGATTGTGGCGGTCGCGCGATCAAGGTGAATGAAGCTCGCCCGCAGACGAATCGCGGCGGTCGCGGCGGGGGAGGCGGCTACGGGGGAGGCGGTCGTCGGCGCTATTAACCGGTACTCCGGTCCGAGAAAGCGTACAAGGGCTGATTGGCAACCTGCCAACAGCCCTTACTTTTTTCCAGAATATCTATAATTGAATTTGACAGTTGGAATTGGTTCGTTATAGATTTGGATCATGACCCCCAAAATAAAACTTCGTGATGGCGATCGTGTCGCAATCATAGGAGCCGGTCCAGCGGGAAGCTTGTTCGGCTATACCCTATTACGGTTGGCGAAGCGGCAAAACCTGCACTTGCATGTGGACCTTTACGACCCGCGTGATTTTTCCCGATATGGGCCGTCCGGCTGCAATAAATGTGCCGGAGTGATATCGGGCAGCCTATACCAGCGTTTGACACGAATCGGTATAGATTTACATCAGGCCAATAATCCGATCCAGAGAGTTCTCCGGGGATATCTTTGGAGCACGGAGCGCGGGGGAATACGTGTAGAAGCCCCCCCGGGATGGGAACCCATCCGGACCGTGTTTCGGTGCGCCGGCCCGATTCACAGCGATATCGAATCGACCCCCAAAAAAATCAGCTATGACAATTATTTATTAAAATATGCGTTAGAGTTGGGAGCCCATCGCCATCCGGCCCAAGTCAATCACATTGAGTTTCCGGTTCAACCGTCCGAACCCGTGCGGTTAGAGCTGCGGGAAGGTAGGCAGAACCGGCAAATCGAAGCAGAATTAGTCGTGGGGGCGTTTGGATTAAACAGTGATTTATTTCAAGAAGTGAAAAAACTCGGCGCCCGCTATCGTGCTCCCCGAAGCGTCCGAGCTGCGCAAGTGGAATTAAGCCGCCGGGAGGGAGTCCCAAAGCATCTCAGTGACGACTACATCTACTTCCAGAATGTTCGTGCTTCCGAACGAATAAAAGATTATCAAATCGTACTCATCCCCAAGGGCCAATATGCAACCTTGACTCTGTTGGGATCTAAAAATTTAAGCCCTGAAGATCTCAAAGAAATCAAACAGACACCCGAATTGGCGGATATTCTCGGGGACCGATGGATTTGGCCGGAAACACCCTGTATGTGTCAGCCCCGCCTGGAGATATCATGCGCCAAACATTTTTATACGGATCGATTCGTCTGTGTCGGCGACACCGCCTGCTGCCGGTATTACAAAAACGGGCTGGAATCGGCGTTGCGCAGTGCCATACTAGCCGCCGAAACCGTCGTTTATCATGGAGTCAACCGGGGGAGTTTTCGGCGAAGATATTACCCAAAAGTGCGGCGGGAAATCATTTATGATAATATATATGGACGTTTGCTCCTCTCGATGAATCAAAGTATATCTCTTCACCCAAGTATAATGGGATTGTTTTTGGAAATGCGTGCTTCGATGGTGCGTTCCCACAAAATCCGACAACACGATGCCATAATTTGGGATATGCTCACCGGCAATCGTCCTTATCGCCAGATATTCTATCGTATGATTCATCCGGATTTTTTCTGGGCAATGAACGCTCACTTCATACGAGCACTATGGAGAAGACTCCACCGAAAAATCAATTCCGTCCGGAAATTCTTTTGCCGAAAGAAAATCCCGAATGCGACTTCTTTCATCAACCAGGACTTTGAGGCAGAGCACGTACAGATGACCGCAGGGAAACAACGTGTGACGCCGGTTTGGGATCATACTCGGCGCAACCGATTCCAGGTCCTAAGCTCGGGCACTCGGATCAGTATTATTGGGGGAGGACCCGGGGGCGCCAGTTGTGCGATTACACTGAAACGGTTAGCCAGAGAGCAACATCTCGAACTGGAGGTAACTCTGCACGAATCCAAAGATTTTATCTTGGCGGCGGCAACCTATCACCCCAGTATAATGCCTTCCTACGATACAAGATTAAATCAATGCATTGGGATCCTTTCTCCCCCGATCTATGAAATTATGACCCGGCAATTAGGAATCGAGTTTCCGGATAACCTGGTTCAGAAACATATTTTGGGCTATGTGCTCCATAGCCCAAATCGCACGATCCGGCTGGAGGAATTATTCGGTTCTTCCTATGCCTCACGCCGGATCGCCTTCGACGCCTATATGATGCGTCAGGCCTTGCAGCATGGCTGCCACCTGAACCTGGCAGAAGTGGTGGATTTTGAGAGGTCGAATTCCAGCTTTAAAGTTATCACCTCCAGGAATACCGTAGAGGCTGACGTCATCGTGGGAGCGTTCGGGGTGAATGCGCAAACGGCGGATATATTTGAGCGTAGATTCGAATATCGTCGTCCTGAGTATATGCAAACGATAATTACCAAACGTCATCCCTCGAGAGAGTTTCTGCGGAACTTCGGACTTTGGATTCATGCGTTTCTGCCATCGCTGCCTACCGTGGAGTTTGGCGCCATAACCCCGAAACACAATCATCTCACCGTCAATATTGCCGGTCGTCACGTGGAGGAACAAACGATGTTTGATTTCCTGGCGTTGCCGCAAGTGTCCGAATTACTGCCGGATCAATATAATGAAATAGGGCATGAAGTCTATTTCAAAGGGGGCTTTCCCACCAGTCCCGCTAAACACTTTTTTGCCGATCGTATGGTCATCGTGGGCGATGCTTCGGGTATGATCCGGCCTTTTAAAGGGAAAGGGGTAAACACCGCCCTTTTAAGCGGAATTGCCGCCGCCAGGGTGATGGTGCATCGGGGAGTAGGAGCGAACGAATTTCGCAGATTTTATCTTCCGGTGTTTCATCAAATTACGGAAGATCTCTGGTATGCTCGTACGGCTCGGAGGCTAACCAATCTGCTGGCCAATTCCGGGGGGATGGATACGGTCTTGGCCTTAGCTCAGCAGTCCCCGACGCTGCGCCGGGCATTGACGGAAGCAGTCTCCGGCGCTTGTAGCTATAAAACGATTCTCCATCGACTCACCCAGGATCGCATTCTCTGGCGAGGAGGAGCTTCCTTACTTCGCTTACTGTTGAAAGAGGTTCATTATTGATTCACATACCTTTTGTAGAATGTATGATAACGTAATCATAGTCACGGGAGCGGCGGGATTTTTGGGTTCTGCGATAGTGGTTGACCTGTCACGAACCTACCATGTCGTTGCGATCGACATACGAGAACCAGGCCTTTACTTACTGGAGGCTGCTCCTGCGGTAACATGGATAACGGTTGATATACGTAACCGCGCACAGGTGCAGACAACCTTTGAGGAGATTCTGGGAAATTTCGGTCATATTGATTTTGTGATTCATTTAGCCGCATTCTATCATTTTGGCGCCGATTGGCATCCAGAATACGATCGGACTAATATCAAAGGCACGTCAAACATTCTGCAAGCGGCAAGAAGTTCCAGCGTCAAGCGCATAATCTATGCCAGCAGCGTTGCGGCGATGGCGCCTCCTGGAGC
>CAZNQT010000512.1:0-3885 GCA_964574885.1 uncultured Pirellulales bacterium | reverse complement strand
CCAACCAACTGGACAGCATGCTCTTCAGAGCCCTGGCATCGATGTAACAGGTGCCATCCAGAGCACTACCCATCGATACGCCCGGAATCGATAGGTGACAGCCCTCGATCGCCAGTTAGTCTTCCACGGCGATTCGAGCTATCTCCAGGGGTGTCAATACGATGTCGTAATAACGTACCTGATCCAGTAAGCCTCGGTATTCATTCTCCTGATTCGCAACCGGCGGATAGCCCATTTGCATCGGCGGATATATGGTGTTCACCGTACGGGTTGAAGTTCCCTGCGCCGCCTGCAGACCGTTGACGTATATGATCGCGGCGCCCGTCCCGCTGTCAAAGGTGATAGCGACATGAATCCATTCGTCCGCCTGGTACAGATTATCCGCGGTTTCGATGTTGTCGAAGTCGTCATTACGGTCCCCCACGCGGAACATAATACTTCCCTGATTGCGTAAGCGCGCCGACCAGCCGGCGCCACCCGGAGGATCCGTCAAGGGCAGCTTGTCCAAGGGCTGCATATAGTCCACCGCTGCCGGTTTCGCCCAGAACATCAGGGTCATATCATCCGTACCGGGAACTACACTCAGATCCACGTATTGGCCTACGTCATCGCCACTGTTGATGAATTGCAGAGCGCCTTGGTTGCCACCGGGCACTTTACCCTGACCCGGCTGCCATGTCGGCAGATTCGGATCTACCAGATCCGTCGAGGTCCGCGGGCCATCAAAACCGTTGCCGGAACTGTCAATCGCATCGGGATCGGTTCCAGACTCATCCAGCTTCCACATACCCATTGGATCGTGCAAATCGGCAGAGTACTGGGCCTGGGCCTGGTACATGACCCATAACGAGTCGGAACTCGTCCAGGACGAGTTGGCCTGGTCCGTCGCTTTGATCGTCAATTCGTAGAGACCATAAGGACCGCCGGCCGGGAACGTCGCCGTCGGATTCAAATCCGTGGCATTATCAAATTGGACGTTACCCGGACCCGTGAAGGTCCACTCGATATCCGAGTTAGGAACCGGGGGATCGTTTAACGTTGCTTCCGACAGAACGAGATCTCTGCTCACCGTCTCGATTACCCGTTGATCCGAACCGGCAGCCACCATCGGAGGAGTGTTCGAGATCTCGGCGATCTGACGGATCTCTTCCTGCGTCTTTGCCGTGTTGTAAATGCGGACGTCGTCGATAACGCCGTCGAAGTAATTAAAATTGTAGGACCCGGCCCAGCGACCGATACAGAGAGGATCTGTCAGAGCTCGCACCTCCGCCGGGGCCGTATCCGATCCTGCCGGCGTACTGTTTATAAACAGGTTCACGTCCAAGTTATTATCGACCGTGACCGCCACGTGCTGCCATACGCCGTCGCTTAGGGCGTCCCCCCAAAACGAGTAATTGTTTCCGCTCGCTTCATATTCTATCCCAAGTTGTCCGTTATCTCTGATGGTGAACGCATATTGTTTATTACTGGAGTCGGTCACCTTAGTGACGATACCCATAGCGCCCGCTTGGAGATTCGGTTTGATCCAGGCGGTGATGGTGAAATTTTTAGTCAGGCTTAGGCTGGGATGATAGGGCACGTCAATAAAGTCGTCAATGCCGTCGAACCGAAGGGCGCCGATAAAGTCTTTTGGCTCGTCCAGTAATGTCGTGTCGGTCCAGTCTAAACCGTCCACCCAGTTCGGCTCACCGGGATCTATTTCACCGGTAAGGGCGCCGGGGTGTAATTTAAGGTCAAAATCATAACTAGTGAAATTGGGATCATAGCTGCCGGCGGAATCCACCGCGGTGAGGGTCGTAGGAGAGACGTCAATACCGTCGTCCAGCTTCCAGTGGGCGATGAGGCCGTTATCATAGCCTTCCGGGTACACAAAGATGCGGACCGTGTCGTTGGCGTCGCTTTTTTCATCCCTGACATACAACTTCAACTCATAAATCCCTGACTGGGAGACCGTGACAGTTGGAGTCACCGGATAGGGGGTATTCGGTTCCGCGTGGCCGGGGATATCAATCGAAAACGGCCCCAAACCGGTATCCAGATTGATCGTGGATCCGTCGGGTTGCCCGGTGACTTCCCACCAATACTTCAGCACGTGATTGGGATCGCCGTCATCCTGAATCTCGGCAGCGAGGGTTGCCTCGTCATCCGGCCAGACCATTTCCTGATCCGGACCGGCATTCGCTTTCGGTTTCAACTTTAAGCCACTGCCGACGGGATTGTGTAACCCCGGTTTGTACGCGAAAAAGTCCACGTCAATCGCACCACTCTGCCCCGTGGCGCCGCAGCCCATCTCGATATAATCGTATTCTTCGTCTTCGCCATTACCGACAGTAACATAAAAAGTACCGTCCGGATTGAGAGGATCACTATTTCCGTCCACCCAGATTTTGACCTTGTTCGTATGGCTTGCCGCGACGATATCCGGTTCAATGGTGATCCAGAACTCGTGCCAGCCCGTGATATTGGACAACGGCAAAAAGTTCTGGACGACGCCCTCGCCGGTGTCAACGTCTGCGGAGGGCACGTCGCCATTGGCACTATTCATGGTAAGACCGTCGCTGGATAAAGAATCATCGTCCGAAGCCAGGGCCAAGGCGAAAGCGATGCTGAGGTTTATACCGGCGTCTCCGCCGTAGCTATCCTGGTGGATGGTGAAATTGTCCTTACCGCCGTCATGAACGATATACCCGTCGCCGCCGGCAGGCCAGGGAGAACCATTGATGTCATCCAACGTCGAACCGGTGGCGATACGAGCGCGGAACGAGAGGGTCACGCCGGGGCCCGAAAGGATTTCATCCGATTCCGCCTGAGTGATATCCTGCGTGAGCTGATGGGTGAAGCCAATCTTACGGTTGCTCGGATCCGAACCGGGATTCGAGGTGACCGCGTCCTGAATGCGGATGTATTTCACATCGCCCTCCGTCAGGGCACTAACGCCGCCGGCCAAACCACTGCCAATAGCACTGCCATCCCAGGCATCCGAACCGTTATCATGATCCCAGGTGCCGTCCAGATCGGCGGCAACCTGATCCCCCTGATAGATGTACGCCCAATCAGGATCGGCGTAATATACGCCCGCCTGGATGGTACTGATGGAAACGCTGGTAGCCAGGGCCGTTATTAATGCTATAATTCTGGTTTTCATGCTAACCTACCTCCAATAAAACGTTTGCGCGTTAATTCCCTCAAAGTAATTCTACATATATCGTTTCCGTTGACTTTGCGATATGCCTAATGATACAAAAATAGACTCTTTTTCCTCCATGCAGACACCCAAAATGTCTCTTCTCGCGATAAGTTTATACTGAGAATATCAGAATCTTAGTACCTCATACCAAGGCCCTCACGATGTTTCCTCAGTACATAAAAGGCAATTGTAACAGAACCTCAACAAACTGTCAATATGACCTATTCCGTTACACCATAATTGGGACGCCTGTAATTAAACATACCTATACCATACTATGAATATATTCCCGGCATCGTATATATCGGTAATACCTAAATCCTTCTTATGGCTGATTTTAAGAAAATTTTACTTATCGGGCACTGCCCAACTCTACATTCCGCACCAAATACACAGATTGACAATGTAACAAACCAATAAACGGTTAAAAGTATGTAAGTCTTTATGCGAAAAGAACTTAGATTGCCTATGATAGTAATTTCCTTTATGCCTGGGGCAGTACTGGTAAAGCGCAGGATGCGATGAATGGAAAATAAATAGAAAATTTTCATAAATATATTGCCAAACGGAAATAATTAACTACACTATGAACGAAATGAAAGTCTGAAGAGCGATGATTTTAGGCAGAGACAAGGAAAATAATGAGAGTGGAGTTTCTTCTATTATCATATCTCGTACTTTACTGATGCCCTTACTCC
>CAZNQT010000511.1:0-3911 GCA_964574885.1 uncultured Pirellulales bacterium | reverse complement strand
CCAAAATCGAAGATGCGCTGCCAGGCATCGCCGCCATCCCAGTTGACCCAGGCGGCAATGGTGATGTCGGTTGAATTGACGATGCCGGAAGGCAGGGTGACATAATCATCCGCCCCGTCCAAATCCAGCGCCTGACCGATACGCCCGGTTGTGTAATTGGGCAAACCGGATGCGGCGCCGTCGTTCGAACCGGCGCTATCGACCGTATTGCCCTGAAATTCATAAAGTGCCGTAAGTAAACCGCTCACGGGGGGATTAGCCGGAACAAACTGCCACTGCTGATTCAGGCCGCCATGGCCTTCCCATTGAATGATGTTATTACTGTAGAGATCGGCGTCCATGTACAGATTGCTGAACATATTGCGGATATAATAATATCCGTCTCCGGCGTCCTCGATATACCATTGTTGCGGCTCATCGTCGCCCGCGCCCCATTGCTGTACCGTCGCGCCTTGCCACAGCGCCCAGTTTTCGACTTCGGCCGTTTTTCCGCTGTTCGCGTTATACAGCGCGTAATATCCATCGTTGTTTCGGATGATGTTCCATTTCTGGTGCAAGGCGTCCGTATCCGTCGCGGTCTGAATATTGTCGCCATCCGTCGTGCCCGCATTGTCCACTTCCATGACCTCGCCGGTAAGCCGGTTGACGATCTTCCAGCGTTGGCCGTCGAGTGCGGGAATGATACTGGCGTCGTAATCGATATTAACGAAGGCGCCCCACACATCCATATTCACGGGCAGCATAAATTCGCGAATCGGACCAATGCCGTTAAAATAGACGTCGCGATCCGTGCAAACAAATCGATAGGGGGTCAGTGAGCCCTGGCGCTCGAAGGCGCTGGCAAAGCCATAGAGTTGGCCATCGGGGGCGCGATACACAGCCGCCGCCGAATACGTTCCGCGATTTTCGGCATACCCCAGTCGTTTGCCCTGGCAGGAACGGACAAACAGACCGCGCGCTCTCAAGACACTGCCCCACCAGATGCCACCGGACAATCCGTATTCAGCGCCGTAAATCACCTCGCCCAGACTGTGTACTTCCGGATTAAAGGCGCTATCGCCGTTGGCGATCACATGCTGAATAAAATTCACATAGCTATCCGTGGAGCCGGCCAGTTGATGCGTGGAGCCATAGTCAACCGGGCCGGCGATTTGATCATACCACCATTGGGCCCCATCACTATTCAACGTACTGGCGGCCACGAGTTTTGTGCCCTGGAAATGGGGGCTGCTTTGCAGAGCAACCAGAATATCATAAAGATTCTGAGGCGTGCCCTGCCCATCCCAAGAATCCGGTTCGTTGAACGGTTCCACTTCCGCAATCGGCTTGCCGATATAGGTCTGCGTGGCCTCCAACAATTGCACCCAGCGATCCACCCACACTTCATCCGTTCCATTTACGTACCAAGGATCCGTTGTTTCTGCCGAACTCGGGGTCAGAGCCAACGGTTTATCCCCCGCCAGGGCGGCGATGCTTAACTGGGTATCAATGCGTGCTTTGGAGTTCGGTCCGATTTCTCCATTCACCAACGCTTCGTCGGTATAAAAATTCAAACGGATCACGTCGATTTCATCGACGCCCATGTGCGCGATGGCTTGGCGCATGTTATCTTCACTGGGCCAGGCGGTATCCGCTCCCCATTGCGTAATTGCTTTTGTCTGTCCCCCATCCGAAGTGCGGAAAAGAACGGTGTTGGTCGGGAGAGGATTTGTTTCCAGGGTAATCTGATCGATAGTCAGGTTATTCCACCAACCGGCGTCCACACCGATGGCCAACACATGGCCCACCGAGTCAGGATAAGCCGAAGAGTTAAAATCAATAACACAATCAGATAAGGAGGAGTCGGACGGATTGACGGAAACGGTTTTTATATTTGACCAACCGTCGTCAACATCCATCAGTTTAAGAATAACGGCCGTACCGCTTGCGAAACTGATGATCGAAAACGTACACCGGTATTTGGTGTTGGCTTGAATGGTATAAGCGGTATTGGAGCTGATACTGGTCCAGCCGGCATCGTCCCACCAACTGTTCATCTGGAAGGCCGGGTCACCTCCATAGTCCACAACGCGGATGCCGCCGATACTATCCCCGATCTCGGCCGCAGCACCTGATGATTCATTCCAATCGGAAAGCGAAGCACAATTCGATTCCCATATTACATCTGCCATCGCCATATCGACGATCAAAAATACGGCGACTAGCAGCATGGCCATATATCTCATACGAATCTCACATCAGAGGAAAACGGATATTTTCCGTTTAAAATTCAAACCAAGGAATATCCCAAGGGGTAATCCTTAACGCTGATATCTATAAATTTATTATACAGTAATTTAGGCAAAAAATCCCATAATTTATTGCAATGCTTCTAAGTTCCTGTTAATAATTACCTATCTTGCCTAAACCAAACAAACCTGGAAACATACCATGGCGGGTACTACAAATCTGGTTTCTGGTTTCTGGTCTCTGGTTTCTCCGCCGTGGGTGGCGTAGTTACATTTTTAGTTTCAGGTTTCAAGTTCAAGGTTCCTAGTTTCTTTGCTAAGGGCGGCGGAACCACATTTTATTATTTGCCCGGTTGCGGCGCTGAAGACTCATTAATACCCTGGGCACGTTAGGTAAACACGATAGACAAAGTACGAGGAAACCAATATAATGGGGTATGTAAACCAAAGAGAAAGGCAGGGTAATGATGATGAGACGGGCAATGTTCCTTAGTGGACTGATGACGTTGGGTATGATTGGCTGTACCGCGGGCGGGGCGGGATTTGCCTGGCAGGATACGGAAGGGAAATATCTGGATCTACTGTATGACGGGCGGAAAGTGACGCGGTATATGTACGAGTACGATGAGTCGAATGCGCAGCGGTCGTTCGAGACGTATAAGGTGCTGCATCACGTGTTCGACGAGACAGGCAATACCTTGCTGACGAACGGCCCGGACGGGGAGCATCCGTATAGCAGGAAAGTTTTGTATCCTCATCATCGGGGGATCTTCATCGGTTGGAACAAGCTGCAATTCGAGGGCCAATCGTATGATACGTGGCACATGACGAAGGGAGTCCGACAGGTTCATCAGAAATTTCTGACGAAGGAGGCGGATGCTGCTAAGGCCGTTTCGACGGCTTTGATTCACTGGAAAAACGGCGCCGGCAAGGTAATGGTGGAGGAAAAGCGAACCACGACCGTATGGCGACCGGTGGGCAAAACGATCGTCATGCTGGATTTTGATACGGAACTCAAGGCCGTTAACGGCGAGGTCTATCTCAACGGGGACCCGGAGCATGCGGGCATGCAGTATCGCCCGCATAACGACGTGGCGAAAGGGCCGGCTAAGGATAAAGCAAAGTACCTGTTTCATACGGAGGGGATCGATCCCCGGAAAGATAAGGATATGCCGTGGGTGGCGATGGAATATGGACTGAACGCCAAGCGCTACAGCGTACTGTATATGAATCATCCGCAGAATCCCAAAGGAGCGGTGTATTCGGCCTATCGGGATTACGGGCGTTTCGGTTCGTATTTTAAGAAGAAGATCGAGGCGGGTCAAACGCTCCCATTGCATTATCGTATTATCGTGATGCAGTCCGCGATGCCGGCGCGCTCGATGCTGGATCAGATGTATCAGACCTATATTCAAGATGCGAAAGGTAAAGGAGCCGGCTCAGGACGATAGCCGAGGTAAGCTTAAGAGATCTCTGCTTCCATTTTGATTCGTTCCCAGTCAGATAGTACATTAAGTTTCTTGGCCCAGTCTTCCAAATAATCCCCATCGAGATTCTGGTATTGGACTTCGTAGATTCGCAGGGCGTCATGGAATTGTTTCTCGCTGCCGCCACACAGTTTGGCCCAGCGTAACTTGGATAAAATCGTATCTTCCGGACGGGAGACCGGTCAACATATAAGGA
>CAZNQT010000510.1:0-3933 GCA_964574885.1 uncultured Pirellulales bacterium | reverse complement strand
AAACAGTTGGCCCTGGAACTGAATGTAATAGGCCTGATAAACATTCAATTTGCCGTTAAAGGTAACGACATCTACATCCTGGAAGTCAATCCCCGAGCTTCGCGGACCATTCCGTTTGTCAGTAAAGCGATCGGCGTACCGCTGGCGAAGCTGGCGGCAAAGGTTATGACCGGCAAGACACTCGCGGAACTGGGATTTACCGAGGAAATCCAGCGTAAGTATTTTTCCGTTAAAGAAGCGGTTTTCCCGTTTGTCAAGTTTCCCGGCAGCGATACGCTGTTAGGCCCGGAGATGTTATCAACGGGGGAGGTGATGGGCCTGTCTGAGGATATCGGGATCGCTTACGCCAAGAGCCAGATGGCCGCCGGTAATACCCTGCCCACACAAGGGACGGTTTTCTTCAGCGTCAAAGACCACGATAAACAAAGGGCCGTCGAGTTAGCCCGGCAGTTTCACGACATGGGATTTAAAATCTTCGCTACCAAGGGCACCTGCATATCCTTTATCAATCACAATATCCCCTCGGAGTTCGTGCTGAAAGTGAGCGAAGGCCGACCGAATGTCGTGGACCAGATCATCAACCTGGAAATCGATCTGATCATCAATACCACCATCGGCAAGCAGTCAATTATCGATTCGTTTTCGATCCGCCGTTCGGCCCTGGATCGAGGCGTTCCGTATGTGACCACGATCCGCGGCGCCGAAGCCGTCACGCAGGCCATCCATTCCCTCCGGGAAAAAACCCTCGACGTCAAACCCATTCAGCAATACTACGTGTGATGGAATGACGGATAAAAAGGGGTATAGGGTTTCGGGTCTAGGGTATAGGGAAGCAATCGAAGTGCGGAACCACCATCCACCTCGCAGACTTGGTGGCTGCCACACAATCAATGTTCCGGCGGGGGGCCACAACACCAGGAGAATCCTGGATTCCCGCTTTCGCGGGAATGACATTATGAAACATAATGAGTTTCTACTTACCTGGGGGGTGGCATATATTGTTTTGGAATTTACTTCGCCTGGGTATCGATCATGTGCTGTAAGGCCTGCCAGCCGGCGAGTTGGCGGGGGGTAAGCGAAGCGGGTCGGCCGGTCGTCAGGTGGTGTTTGACGGCTCGGAGCCAGCGTCGCGTCCGGCGCGGCAGGGCGACCTTCTCATTAACCACCAGGCCCGTTACCTGCTGACACTGATGCTTACGGCGGATATGCAGTTTCTTTTTATGATGAATCCGGTAGCCGTATTCAGCCAGGATCATCTTGGTATAGCGAATTGCTACCGAGATGGAAGCATGGTTGTCATCATAAAACGAAAACGTAATATCATCCGCGTAGCGCGTGTAGGACGCACCGATGGATTTTGCCAGACCAGTCAATCGGGCGTCCATTTGATAATTGACCAGGTTGCTCAGCCGGGGACTGGTCGGAGCGCCCTGCGGTAATGCGCCGTCCAGGGTACAGAGATTTACCAGCAGAGAAGCGGTTTTTTTATTCCAGCCAATGGTACGGAAATATTGATAAACTCGTTCGGTAGAGGTCGAGGGGAAAAAGTCTTTGATATCCATACGAACGATTACATCCGCCCCCACATGTGTTCGGGCGTTGGTGACGATGGAATGTCTTCGCTCAAAACCCGTTACATGGGGATGACTCCGCAATCGAGCCAGTAAGCGATGCAGAATCTTCCGCTGCAATTCTTTCAGCGCCGGTTTCGGCGCGTGGATCTGGCGGGTTCCGCCCGACCGTTTGGGAATCGTAAACGTATGATAACGGGGATCAGTTCGCATCAGAGTTTCCGCCGACTCGTCCAGACGTTTGGCCAACTCCTTGATATTTTTACCAAAGAACCAGCGGCCAATCGTCTTGTGATAGATTTTTTTCCAGAAACTCATGAAAACCGATTCCAATTGAAAACAAATATCGACGGGCGGCAGTCACGGAGTGAAGCGAAGTGGATGGCGCATACCCATCCACCACGCAGACTCGGTGGCTGCCACCCTGCCGTCTGCCTTGCTACGCCCTTAATCGTCGAAGAGCTTGCGACTCGACGAGTAAGGGAGCCGATTCTTAACGGATCCCGTTCGACCCGGCTGACGAAACATCAGCCTGCGCTCTGCATTTGAGCACCGCCAAGGCAGTGGGATGATTGTACTACGGGAAAAATCGGGATTCAAGAAAAATGAAAAGACGGGGGCCCTGCCCATGACCTTGCATGGACATGTCTTTAACCAGAAACCAGGAACGAGAAACCAGAAACCATTACGCCATGATGTTCAGGTTGCCGCCGGCGGCCATCTCGCCGCTGGCGCCGGCGACGGCGTCGCCATAAACGACATTCGCCTGGACGGATTGTGCAGTGGATATACTGGCGGCCATGTAGCTTTGATTCGTCGTCGAAACGGCGGACATCTGTTGTTGCGAGGATTGGCTTAACAATGCCATCAAAGCTACTATGGCGAACTGATTTTTATTTTTATCATCGTCGTCCCCGCTGCTCAGTAAAATATCCATCAACGCGGCGATCAGGAGCATCGTTTCCATATTCTGCTCGCTCATGGAAAACGCGGTTGTCTGGCTCATCTGGCCCATCTGGATCGAGATCTGCGAGGCAGAAGACAAACTCACCTGCGCCGCTGCCCCTGACGAAGCGGACGGAGACGAGGCACTTTGGATATTCGGACTTTGCGGAACCGGTCCCGCAGGCATACTACCACCGGCGCTGATCGCTGCTACTTCACTCATGATTTTCTCTCTTCTCTAACTCCAAGGTTAAGAAATACATTTACGTACCGAGTTAGGATTCAAATCCTGTGCCGAAATCATGGATGGAGAGAGAAAAATAGAGAGGGATTGTAACTGCCTGCGGACACTGCAATTAAGGTTGCCGTAATAAACCAATGACCGGATCGTGCGTGGTATGGATCGTCAGGCGATGTTTATTCCCGGAAACATTTTCAGATACCTATGTCTCCGGCGAGAGGGTAAACGACACGCGGACCGGAGTTTAGAGATTGTCGGTTCCGTTACGCAAAGTTATCGGTCCTGTCTGCATAGTTGCGGAGGCAATTTAGATTTGCGAATACGGCGCCGGTTTCAAGTTCAGATTGGTAATGTTACAGAGGATTTTCTTATCGGCGTATTCCGGCATGGCGCGCAGCTTCTGCCAGTCCGGATGCGAGCCGAACTTTCGCCAATTGGCTTTCTGCTCTGCGTGATCTTTAAACATCAACATGTACGTCAGGTTGGGCATTTTCAAACCCGACAACGTTTCCCCGAAAAACACCGGATGCAGTCCCGTCTTGCGGAAGATACCGATTTCGGCCCGATTGAACATTTCTATCTTTTTCTGTCCCGTCTTCACGCTGGGACTCTCATAAATCCGTAACTGCACAACGCGACCCGGCGAAGTGACCGGTTTCTCCAGCTTCGGCATGCCTGTAAACGCCAACAATATGGAACTCTCTACGCGGGCATACGCCGGATCGGTGGCCGGTGCGTTCAGGAAACGGGCGCCCTTGCTGAGGTACTCTTGATCGGCCAGGAGTTTTTGCGTAGCCGTCGCAATCGAATCCATGGAGGCGTGACGCAGCAGTACATAGATAGGGTTGATATCGCCTTCCGGTTCAAAGACTCCCACTGGATTGATCCCGATGCGATTCAACGCCGGGATCTGCGCCTCGGCCATGAAGGCATCGAAACCGGCTTTCTGGGCCTGCTTCTCGATCGTATATTTCCGTAACTCATAAATGTCTCGACCGGCGGATGAACCATCGGCCATACCGGAAGCGCCTTGCAAACCGGTCAATCCCGCTGCACACGATACCGCCAGAAATTCTCGTCTCTTCATGGTTTTTTTCTCCTACATTCCTCGCCCCAATGGGCTTTTTGAATCTGTGCTACCAGTTTTCAGGGCGACCACGTGGGGGCGCCCCTACC
>CAZNQT010000509.1:0-3946 GCA_964574885.1 uncultured Pirellulales bacterium | reverse complement strand
GCCTTTGGCCGCAACCAAAAGGATTGATTCATCTATGAATGATTTTCTACCCTCGATGATCCTTTTATGCGTTTTTCGCTTTTTAGGCTTCCAGCAGATTAGGCAAACGCCCCGTCCACATCCTGTAGGTAGCCCGCAAGCGTAAAACGCCGTGGATATTCTCCTTACAGACGAATTATTTTAACCACAGTAATTTCCAAAGGTTAGCAATTTCGATAATAAAAAACATGCATAAAAAACAAGAAGTTGAATAATAGTAGTATGGAGAAAAAAGAAATTCGTGTATTTTTCTTCTCCGCGACCTCCACGTTCTTTGTGATGAAATGTATTCCCGATATGTAGATAATGTATAAATTCTCGTGATGAAACCACTTTTACCATCCTCCTGCCGGTGGCCTAAAGTGTTAAACCCAAAAGGTTTACGAAATAATATCCTTTTTAGATCACAATCTATTTTGGCGTAGAAAAAATAATTTATAATTTGTTGATTTTTCGTTTGACACTCCTTCTCCTCTGAGTACTGTAACTGTAGGTACTCGAGTTTCAACCAAGCGTAATCTTTTTCTAGGGAATTAGTTTTGTGGCGTCTTTTGTCTTTTTTGAAAGGAGAATGCTATGAAAAGGCGAGTCGTGAAATACACCTCAGTGTGTTTTCCTTTACTGATGGTTTTTGGTTTAATGATGTGCCCCGGTTGCGCCTCCATAATCTGTGGAGACTCGAAAACCATAACCATCAGTAGTATTCCGGATGGTGCGAATTATAGCATTATGGGTAAGGATGGTAAGGAAATACATAGAGGAACGACACCCGATACATTGACCTTGAAAAGAGGTCGTGGTTTTTTCAAGGCGGGGGATTACTCCATTAAGATCAGCAAACCCGGTTGTAAAGAATACAATATGGAAATGAAACAAGATTTAAATCCTTGGTATCTTTTTGGGAATATTCATATTGGCGGATTAATTGGTTGGGTCATTGTGGATCCGATTACCGGCGCCATGTGGGATCCCCATGATGTGAACGCTGCGCTGGATTGCGAAACATCCTTTCTGGATCCGAATCTCCGTTACCCGAAAATTCTCAATCTCAATGAATTACATAAGACGATGAATACGCAAGTTGTCAGAATAAATTGATACGAAAAATTCAATCTGTGTTTGTCGGCGTAAATATGTGTCTATGTTAAAACTGGTAGGCACAGCCTACCCTACTCTATTAAGATTGGTGGGCATTGCCCACCCTACTTTAAGATAGCTGCGATCTGCAAGTCGCGTACCTGTATCGCTGCGTTATACGTACCCGGAATCTCCCAGCCGAGGTTCATATTCACCACTGCGTAATGGGCCGGATCGGTATCCGTGCAATATCCGCGTCTGCCTGTTTCTTGTAAGCCCTGCTTAATATAAGGCAGCAGGTCTTTCTGAAACGTGATCCACTGCTTCGTTTTCAGCGGCAGAGTATTCACCTCTCGCCCATCGATGGAATAGATGAATTTGCCCGTCGCATCGTCTTTACCGACGTCCCTGGCTTGATGAGATTTCGGGATATCGTACCGACTATCGAAGAAAGGCACGCCGAACCAGAAATAGTTGTTATAATCCTTCGATTTCGTATCGAGGTTCCGCACGACAAAAAACATCTGAAACTGCGCCGCATGCAATCCGGGATCGAATTTCTTTTTTGATATATGATCTTCAAAGTGCAGCAGTTTCAGTAGAACGTGAAAATTCAATTCTGCCAATTGGGACAATGGACATTTATGAATCGCATCCTGTTCCACCAACAGGTGCGGCCAACTCTCGCCCTGCTTCCTCGGCGTATCCCCATACTCCGCCTTACCCCGCACCTCCAGGATCAAATCCCGATTTGCCGATCTCGCTCCTCCCACTAATACCTTTTTCCCTTCATTTTCATAAATCAGATCGCCGTTAGGTTGCTTCTGACATTTCGCCTTAGCCAGACTGTACTTCGTCCCCCACTGCGCCAGGCGCCACACCGGTTGGTTATCCGCTTTACCCAAATCCAGAACCGCCTCCGTCTGACGTCCATACGCGGCGCTGGGGTATTTTAACTTGAATCCCCGCTGGAATTGCAGGTCGGCGAACAATGAGTTTCGTCTCTCCCTGCTCAACCAGAGTACCCAACTCTGCCTATCGGGCGCCGTAAATGATATGGTTTTTCCCCCTTTTACAATCTCTGGTTCCGCAGACTTCAAGGATCCGCGTCGCGGATCAAACCAGCGTGCTGCATACGTTACGCCCGGCGTACCCGAAAGATCCAATTCGATCGGTCCGCCTTTCAGAGCAAAGACCAGGTAGTTTTCCCCCTCTTTGGCCAGACACCAACTCGGCCCGTCTTTATTCGCAACAATATCCGTCGGCGCCATGCGGCGCAGAGCATCAGACAGATGAGTGCGAATGAAATCATACGTGGGCTGAATCAACGCCGACTCCGCCGGTGCAATATAGGCGTCCGGCGGCTCCCACGGCTCCTTCGGAGGCGAACTGTCCGAATACTGCATCCCACTGATTAGCATCGAACCCCCGGCCATCAGAAACGACCACATCTTATCCACGTCTGCCCTATGATGAAGGATGATCGCTTTTTGCGGATACTTTTGACGATATTCCCGTACCCCTCGATACAGACTCTCGGGCGAAGTTTGCTCCACCAGCTTACCCATGTAGCGACCGGGCATTTCCCGCCCCCCTTTCGGGGCATACAACGTACCATCGGATTTGTACCACCAGGCACTCATGCACACCGTATCAATTCGCGCCCCCCGCACGGGATCCGCCAGGATCGCATCCGTCACGTCCTTCGGCGCCGCCAGTCCGATCTTAACCCGTTTACCTGTTTCCTGTTCCCAGGCCAGAATCGTATCGATCCAGAACTCCACGAATTCCCGCGATCCGGTATATTCCTCACTGGTCAGATGAATTACATTCGCGTACCCTCCCAACTCGTCCAGGCACTTCCGGATATACATTCGGTGCAGTCTGCGCCGCTCCGGCCGGCTGACATCGTAAAACGAATTCGCCGCCGGCAGTTTGTCGGGCATCTCCGTATTCTGGATGCAGTTCGTGGGCCGCCATGGAAAGTCCACATAATGCGCCTCGGTCTCCAACAGTGCATGTTGCATATAAAAATTATGAAATAGAATCGTCCCCTTCTTTTCACAAAGTGCCGCAAACTCTTTCAACCGATTAAAATACCAGGCATTAAACTTCGTTAAGTCATACCTGGACAATCCGTCCCATGCCGTTCCCGTCCCGCTGCGCGCCCAGGGCTGTTCCAGAAACGGCGGCGCCGCCTTATCGTCCGTTCGTTTTTGCGTGTCGTGATTGTCTCGTCGGCGGTCGTACCACAAGCCGTAATTATGCTCGAATCCGGGATAGCCGTAACGAACCATGGCATCCGTCAATTGATCCAGATCCTCCGTCAAGCTGGGTCCCATCTGCCCCGGTGCATTCCGGCACAGCGCGGTTCGCACCTTGTAATTGTGAATCCAGTTGTTGGTATTGCGATACCCTCCCCACCAGCCGTTGTGCTGCGCATACCCCCAGATCACCTTATTATTTTGGACGAACCAGCCATTTTCAATTTGCATTCCCCTGGGCGGCGTTGAGGGAACAGGAGTAACGCCGGCCTTGTCTCTCTGCCACGCCCGGACGTTCTCGATACTGTTATTCTCCTCCGCACCAAAACCAGATAGTCCTAAAACAAAAATCAATAAAATCAACAGTATGATTGACGTGCTTACTTTCCTAATCATGGGTGATGCCTTTGCTTCCAAGTACATAATTTTGACTTTTCGTCGAAAATTGTAACAAGACACTGCCGCTGGGCGGAATTAATTTCCCTGGGGCACTTTGCCCTAAGGGCTCCGGATTATAAATATTTTTCTGGTCGGGTCAGGAAATCGTTGAGAGGGATGGTTTGTTG
>CAZNQT010000508.1:0-3946 GCA_964574885.1 uncultured Pirellulales bacterium | reverse complement strand
GCCGAATTCCTTCTGGCTTTCATCGCCCAGCGTCTGATTCGTGGAAACCGGATCTTCCGAACCGGATACGATCCGCACACCCACATCCCACTCGTCGTTTACCTGGGCATTCATAAACAATCGCGCTCGAATCCGATTACGATTGTGCCCGTCTTTCCACTCGCCGTCGCTTTCCTCATCGATGGTTTCGTGACGATACCGTAAATCACCGGAAAATTTGATCTTCTCAATCCATTTTAGGGTATCCGGCAATCCCGTCTCCACTTTCTTGTCTGCCAGCTCCGCTAGCTTCTGTTGAAAAATCAGCGTCATCTTCTGATCTTCGGTTTCATACGTATCCAGCTTTTTTTGCAACGATTTGATCTGATCTCCTTGCTGGATCACTATCCGTTTGAGATCATCCAACTCGTCCGCATGTACCTGTTGCCATGAAATCCCCATACACAAGAATAACATGGCAACCCATCCGATTTGCTTCTTCATAACGCACCTCCGCTAATAAAAGCCATGTCCTTGGGTTCGTACAAGCCGATCCTGTACGGAAACCGGACATTTCTAAAATCAGTCTAAATCGGATTTGTTAAATCCAGGTTAGAGGTGCATTAGAAACAGATTAATTTTTTTATCAGGAATAACGTTTTTAAGTAAGAATATCGTTATGTTTTGATTACTTCGGAGGTAAGTAGATAGTAAACGTACTCCCCACGCCCGGTTTACTTTCTACGGTAACCTCGCCGCCATGCGCTTGGGCAACATGCTTGACTATCGCCAGCCCCAAGCCGGTGCCGCCCAGTTTTCGACTTCGCGCTTTATCCGCCACGTAAAAACGTTCGAAGATCCGATCCAGATGCTCCGGCTCTATCCCTGGTCCATTATCGCTTACGGATATTAATATCGATGCCTCATCTTTCGACGCCGATACTCGTATCTTACTGCCGGGGCCGCTGTACTTCACGGCATTATTGACCAAATTGACGATTGCCTGTTCCAAAAACAACGAGTTGATTTCAGCTTTCAACTCCTCGACGCAGTTCAGTTCGATGGCGATGCCCTTCTTTTCTGCCGCGGCCTGGCATAATGCGATCGCATCAACCAGGACCGGTTTCAGTTTCTCATTTTCCAGAGATATCGTTCGTTTTTCTCCATACTCTTCAATCAGAGAAAGACATAAGATATCCTCGATGATACTGTTCAGCCGATTGCTTTGTTGTGCGATGATATTCAAAAACCGTTTGGCTTCGACCGGATCTTCCATCGCACCTTCCAGCAACGTCTCCACAAATCCTTTGATCGATGTTACCGGCGTCTTCAACTCATGCGAGACGTTGGCGACGAAATCTCGACGAAGATTTTCCAGTTGACGCATCCGCGTCATATCATTCAACACAATGACGGCCCCCGCGTGACCGTCAACGTCTGATAAACGGGTACCGTGTAGTTGAAAGAAACGTTCCCCTTGTACGTCGGGGAAAGATATTTCCGCCTCAATGGTGGTATTACTGTGTAAAGTATTTTCTACAAATTGCTGCAATTCCGGATTCCGGACAATCTCCTGTATCATCCGTCCTTCCACCGCATCATTGGTTGCTCCCAGTAAAGTTCCTGCTGCCTCATTGATGCTCAGTACTTTGCCGTTGTCGTCTATCGCCAATACACCTTCTACCATACTGGAAAGCACTGTTTCCAATTCATTTCGTTGTTTCGTTACAGTTTGAATTCGCGCGTATAACTCATGTGCCATATTATTAAGCGAATCCGCTAATTCAGCCAATTCCACGGAATTTGGTACGGGGACGCGTGCGGCGAGATCGCCTTCCGCATATCGCAGTGCCGCTGCACGCATCTGCTCGATGGGGCGACTGATACGACGAGAAATCCACAAACTCAGTCCGGCCAAACAGAAGACTACAATCACGCCTCCCCAGAGTATCCGCCGATTTATGCTTGCTAATTGTTGGTCAATTACAGTTATGGGGACGGAAGTTCGGACAACTGCTTTCACGTCACCATCCGCTTCCAGTGCTATAGCAAAATACATCATTTGTTTATTCAAGGTGTCGCTGGGGCGAATGTTGCTGCCTTTTCCGAATTTAAATGCATTTTTTATCTCCGGGCGGTTGGCATGATTGTTCATTTGCTTGATGTCGGCATCCGAATCTCCTACTACTTCACCTAAAGGTAGAATCACCGTAATGCGGGTTTGGCTTTCTTGGCCTAAGCGTTTGCACAGGAAATCCACTTTCGATATATGGTTAGGATCTAAGAGATTGAAGATTTGGTCTTTGACGAGATTCGCGCGAGATTCCAGGTCTGCTTCCAATTGGGCCAGATAAAACGACCGCAGCGCCCTGGTGCCATATACGGACAGGCCTATGATACCTATCAATATGATGAACATATAGGAAGGAAATAAATGCCATATCAATCGTTGACGAACCATCTCAATCTTTCAGGCGGTATCCTACGCGTCGTACCGTTTCTATGTATTTTCCGCAATGCCCCAGTTTGCGACGCAGACCGGTGATTTGGACATCGACGGCTCGATCGCTCACCACATAGTTGTCACCATGAGTGGCTTCCACTAACTGTTGACGGGTAAAAACACGCCCGGGTTGTTTGGCCATGGCATACAGCATACCAAACTCCGTAAAGGTTAATTCCACTTTTTTCCCCTGTGCCTTAACCTCATATCGGTCCGGATCAATACTGAGATTATGAGCCACGATTTTTTTACTCTCTGTGTCTTTCGGTTCGTCGCGACGCAATACCGCACGCATACGAGCCACCAACTCCTTTGGACTAAACGGTTTGGTGATATAATCGTCCGCCCCTAACTCCAGGCCCGCTACAATATCAGACTCTTCCCCCTTTGCGGTCAACATAATAATAGGGATATGCTCCGTTTGACTATTGCCCTTCATACATTTACATACCTCCAAACCGTCCAGGCCCGGTAGCATCAAATCCAGTATCACCAGATCCGGCTGTTTGGATTCCGCCATCGCCAAACCGACTTCTCCGGTTTCGGTACACAACACCTCATACCCCTCGCGCATCAGTTTATATTGGATTAAGTCGAGAATATCTTCCTCGTCATCCACTACTAATATGGTCCGCTTATCCATACGAGTTTGCAACTCCTTAATATAACATTATGTTCCTGACAAGATGATATACTCCCATACCGACTTCACTACATAGATCTCTCGCTCGCTCCCAGACCGTGCGCGTGCCTACTTTCAACGAGTTGTTGTTCCTCCTTGGGCGACATCAATGATCATTTGTGCTTTGAGAAAACCGCGAGAAAAATTGCTGAGAGCCATTATTCTACCCAGATCTATGAGCCAATAATAGATACGTGAATACCCTCGTTTTGAGTATGTTTTTTTACCTATTATCTCTGGTAGTCCGTTCTCTACTCTGCAAATTATCATCATATCATCTCCGCATACTATTCTGCTGGTATGATCATCCGTTCATAACCAGTGGTGAGGTGCTTCGTCTACGTTGCATCAATCTACTAATATAATAAAACGGAAATGTTAGATTATTGTTAGATATATGTTAGTTTGCGGTTTATTTCGTAGCCCACAGTAAGAAATGAAGAATGAACAGAGAACCTGCTGGATCAATCCGTAACATTATAAAAAATAGGAGATTCTGAAAATGTGTGGTATGTAATTGAACCAAAGAATTGGATTCTATCCGATTTAAAGTTCCATATTTGTACCTTGTAAAGTTAACGGATTGAGATTACTATAATGTTCTCTGAGGAGTGGGAGAGTAAATAATAGTAAACATATAAGAAATCAAGCCATCAAGGATTATAAAGGCGATGATCGACCGTCCCTATTGGCATTAAAATCTTTGAGCCGATTTTATGTTCAGTTCCAGTACTGTCCCGTTAACTTTTAACAATTATACGATAACACTAAATATAGTAAAG
>CAZNQT010000507.1:0-3954 GCA_964574885.1 uncultured Pirellulales bacterium | reverse complement strand
GTATATCAGTGCATTGTGAACGACGCATAAGGCAGATTGATGAATTATTTATATATAGTATGTCGGCCGTTATGGCAGAAATTAAAACATTGGCAATATCGACGTATCGTCAATAAAGCCAATAAGTTAGAAGAATCTCTAACCTCATTAAGTCGAGAGGAATTGGATCAGAGGCTTGAAGATCTTTACAGTCGAGCGCGGGCCCGGAAGGAAATTAAGCCATTAATCCCTATGGCATTAGCAATTGGTCGGGAGTATTCCCGTCGCACACTGGGGATGCGTCATTACGATGTTCAATTATTAGGTACGATGGCATTGTATATGGGGCATATCGCCGAGATGGATACCGGGGAGGGCAAGACGCTCATGGCGCCATTGGCGGCCTTTCTCCATCATTTAGAAAATGTCGATCTCTGCGTTCATATCGTAACGGCCAACGAATATTTAGCCGCCCGAGACGCCCAGTGGATGAGACCGCTTTACGAAGCCTTGAATCTATCGGTGGGACTGATCGTACCAGGACAGGGCGCCGCAGATCGCATACGGGCCTACCAACAGCAAGTAATTTACGCCACCGCGAAGGAAATCGTCTTTGACAGCCTGCGGGAACCGGTCCGTCAACGAAAAACCAGCACGGTGGATTCGATCCTGCGACCTCAACGGGAAATGCAATTGGACCCGAACTATGACTTTGCCATTGTGGATGAGGTGGATAGCGTCCTGATAGATCAGGCCAGTAGTCCCTTATCGTTGGGGTCGGCCATCCAGGTTTCCCCGCAACTGGAGTTGTATCGCCGCGCGGATGAAGTGGCCGGTCAACTCGTACGAGGGAAACATTATCGGCTCATGCACGACGATCGAAAAGTGGAGTTGAAGGACGAAGGCAAAGCCGAGGCCCGTCGTCAGGCGAGTGGTGTTTTGCGCCTGTTACCGCCCGGTCATAAATGGGAACGCTATATCACGTGTTCCTTGGCGGCGCGATATATTTATAAAAAGGATCAGCATTACGTGGCGCGTGATGGTAAGGTGATTCTGATCGACGAATCCACCGGTCGATTGTTGCCGGGAAGGCAGTTACAGGACGGTTTGCATCAGGCGCTGGAAGTACATAATGATATTATTCCCAGTGCGGAACTGCGCGGTAATATTAAGACTACGTTTCAAACCTTTTTCCGGAAATTTAAAAAATTGGCCGGCATGACGGGCACCGCGTCCATTGCGGCGTTGGAACTTCTGATCGTCTATGGACTGGAAGTGTTGCCGATTCCTCCCAACAAACCCTCTCAGCGCCGGCTTCTTCCGGATAAAGTCTATCGCTCGGACAAGCGCAAAATGAATGCGGTGGTGGATTATATTAAAACCCTTCACGATACCGGTCGTCCATTACTGATTGCCACCGGTTCGGTGAAAGGATCCGAACTACTGAGCACTGCATTACAGAAAGAGGGCTTGGAACATGAGGTGTTGAACGCTAAAAACCATGCGCGAGAAGCGGAAATTATCGCGCAGGCCGGCCAGCAGGGAAAAATTACCATTATCACCAATATGGCAGGCCGGGGCGTCGATATTGTGTTAGGCAAGGGCGTTGCGGACAAAGGCGGTATTTTTCTCTTAAGTACGGATCGGTTGGCGTTTCGCCGACTGGATCAACAACTGTCAGGACGTATCGGGCGGCAGGGCGATCCCGGCGATTGTCAATTTTTCCTTTCGTTGCGCGATGATCTGATGCGCTTTGCCGACCGGAAAAAAATATTTCGCTTACGACGCCAGACGCGCCGTCAACGAAGTGAAGCGATTCCCTCTCCGGCCGCAGCGCACTTGTTCGACAAAGTCCAAAAACATATCGATAAAATCACCAGCAAACAAAGACGACGAGTTTTCAAAGGCGAGAAACAACGCGAAAAACTCAAAGAACAGGGCCTCTGGGAAGACTGGATGAACCTGCAGTAAAAAGCACGCACTACATTTCTATCAATCAAAAAGCCGCTCTCTGGGCCTGGTGTTTGGGCATAGCACCCTCTACTGACTCCGCTCCGATGAAAATCCGGAAGACGCCGGGAGCGCCAGCGACCGGATATCTCTTGCGGCCGATCGGTGAACCTTAAAGCCTCCTAGGGTAATAGTATTCAGATATGTCAAGAACGTGGTGTAAACAGGATTATCTTCAGGATGTGGAAGCGGTATCGGATGTGGATGCAGGGATATGGTTTTTATCATTTTTGGCCACATGCTCTTCGTGTAATTTCAAACTATCCACATCGCCGACGTATTCGGGGATAATTTTCTTGATGATATTCACGATGTCATCGTGCTTGCCACGGTCGGCTATGTCTTTCAGGGTGTCGATGGTTTCGTTGAGGATCTTTTCGTCCGGCTGGGTGTGTTTCCAGATCACGATTTTCGGATGCCGGGTCGGTTGCATGTTTTCGCCGGTGGTGGCCAATTCCTCGAATAGTTTTTCGCCGGGTCGCATACCGGTAAATTCAATTTCGATATCCTCGCCGACACGAAAACCACTCAGGGTAATCAGGTCGCGGGCCAAATCCACGATCTTCACCGGTTCGCCCATATCCAGCAAGAAGATTTCCCCGCCGTGTCCCATCGCGGCCGCCTGCAGGACCAACTGCGAGGCTTCTGGAATGGTCATGAAATAACGCTGCATTTCCGGGTGAGTGACGGTAACTGGTCCGCCGTTGGCTATCTGCTGCTGAAACAGGGGAATGACGCTGCCGTTACTGGCGAGGACGTTACCGAAGCGAACCGTGACAAAATCCGTTTTACTATGCTCGTTCAGACTTTGAATCGACATTTCCGCCAACCGTTTGCTGGAGCCCATAATGCTGGTGGGATTGACGGCTTTATCGGTGGAAATGAAAACGAAATTATTCGCTTCGTATTGATGGGCCGCCTGTGCGATATTCCGAGTGCCGATCACATTATTCTTGATGGCTTCACCGGGATTGATCTCCATCATGGGTACATGTTTATGGGCCGCGGCGTGAATCACGACTTCCGGGCGATATTGTCGGAAGATATGTTCTACCCGCGTCCAGTCGATGACATCACAAATCAATGGTTTTAAATCGATGTGGGGAAAACTTCGACTCAGTTCCCGCTCGATGAAAAAGAGAGCGTTTTCCGCCTGTTCGACGAGCAGCAGTTGTTTGGGCTGGAATTGACCTACCTGACGACACATCTCCGAACCGATCGAGCCGCCGGCGCCGGTGATCATTACTATTTTGTCTTTGATAAACTCACTGATGAGTTCCGGTTCGAGTTTGACAGGCTCGCGTCCCAACAGGTCATTGATGTCCACGTTACGCATCTGGGAGACCAACACTTTTCCCGTAGCGATTTCCACCAGATTCGGTACGGTGCTGAAGCTTAAATTGGTACCCTCACAGTGCTCGATCACCTGACGGAGTTGTTTATGCGTGGCGCTGGGCATGGCGATAACGATTTCATCCACGTTGTGCTCATGGGCGACTTGCTTGATTTGATTGGTACTACCCAGGACCGGGATACTGTGAATACGAACGCCGAGCTTGCGGGGGTCGTCATCCATGAAACCTACTATTTCGTACTGCATGGTCGGCATACGATGGATTTCGCGCAGCAGAGCTTCGCCGGCGTTTCCCGCTCCGACGATTAAAAGTCGTGTTAAACGACCCCCTGATACGTTCAGGGTTTCTTCATAATATAAGCGAAAAACCAGGCGGGCGCCGCACACCGCCACTATCGTGCCGACCCAATCCAGCAGAAACACCGCCTGTGGAACCTGCTCCAATACGCCCATATGTTTTCGTGTGAAATCTAAATTCATAGCGGCAAAATACCCCAACGTGAGGATCATCGTACTGATGAAAGCGCCCCTCATAATCGTAAACAGGTCCAGCACGCTCACATAACGCCACCAGCCTTGAAATTGATGCAGCAGACCGAACACAATAAGTT
>CAZNQT010000506.1:0-3963 GCA_964574885.1 uncultured Pirellulales bacterium | reverse complement strand
GGTTAACGTAAAGGTCTCCTGGGCGAAATCCAAACCGGCTACTAAGGGTTCGCCGTTGGGCATGGCAAAATTAATCACACCGTGCGGACTGGCGGTTTCGGAATCCGTGATGGCAACCTGTCCCGGCGCGACGCCCTGGCCGGTGACGGTCACGACCCAACTCGGATTGGTCGGATCGTCACTTTCGATGGTGATCAACCCGTTATAGTCGGAGATAAGCGAGGGTTTAAACGTGACCTCCAACTCCACCTGCGCGCCGGCGCCAATCGATATTTGGCTGCTAAACAGCGGATCGATCGAGAACGCGGAGTTGTCCGAAGACCAGTTGGTGATGGTAATGTCAGTATTGCCGGTGTTGGTCAGGAATATGGATGCCAATCCAGACTGGTTTCGTCCCACGATGCCAAAATCGATAAACCGATCGTTGGGGTCGGCATAAGAATCGGTCACCGCCAATACCGGATTCACTACGGTGCCTTGCAGTACAACTGTCGCGAGGGAATTCGGAACGTTTCGGTCGTCGCTGCGAATTTCCAGGGTATTTTGCACCAGTCCCACGATGTTCGCCGCGAACGTTACGGACACGGCCTGTGTATCTCCGATTCCCAAAATGATGTCATCCGTAGCCGAAGCCGTATTCACCGGCGCTATGATAAAGGGGGAATTGGCGGTGTTGATGATAAAACTTTGCAATGTCAGATCAGCCCCGCCAATATTTTTGATAAGGAAGGTTCTTGGGGCTAATACCTGCCCCAGATTCACGACGCCGAAATCCAGTCGCGCCGGCGTCAGTTCCACACCGCTTTCATCCGCAATAGTGATGATGGGAATCGTCGGCACCGCGGTCGCCATCACCATAACCGGATAGGCCGGTATCACCTCATCGTCACTAATGATATAGATGCTGGATTCCAGGTAAATCGGATTGACATCGCCCTGTCCCTGTACCATCGGTGCGTAATACACATTGAATACCGTGGAGGCCCCCGGCGTCAGCGTGATCGGATTGGGCAACGGCGGGGTGACGTATAACACCGCTGTTGCGGCGCTATCAATTAGAATCTCTGACACTTCCAGATCCGTCGTGCCGTTATTGCGAACCACGATGGGGATCGGCGCGGAAGTGGTTCCCATAACCACGCTGCCGAAATCTATGAGGTCGTCATTTGCCTGGAGACCGGAATTTTCTTCAATGACGATCTGGGCGCCGCTGACGCCGCGACCGGCCAACGCCACCACGACAAAGGGCTCGTCGTCGTCATTCGTTTGTATATACAACGTCTCATTGAATACCGCCACGTCATCTGGCTGGAAAACAATCTGCAGCGTCAGAGAACCGCCCACCGGGATTACCACGTCATCATTGGGATCGGCGATATTGACGGTACTGACCGGGGTTTGCACGCCGCCGCCGCCGGGGCCGATCGTCGTGATATACGCCTGCACAATTTCATAATTGTTGTCGTCAAAGAACCACTGATGGATCGTCAGCGGACCGATCCCCTGATTGGAGATTACGACTTCCTGTGCCTCCGAGGTGTCATTCACCACCGTATCTTCATAGTCCAGAAAGTTCGTGTCGAGCGATACTTCCGCGCCATTGGTCACTTCCGCGGTTAATAGCATTTCCTGGAAGTGCGTAAATGGATGGGTTGGGTGTGTAATGTTATTGGAGTGCACCACTAATACAGCAGAGTATTCGCCCACCGGCGCGGCCGTCGGATTAAAGCGAACGATGACCGCCTTCTGCTCGCCCGGCTCCAGCGTCACGGGTAACTGCGGGGCACTGAACAGAGTGAACGCACTACTCGACAAGGAGCCGATGCCGCCGATCTGGATGTCGTACACGGTCAGGTCGCCGGGACCGTTGTTGTAAATACTGAATCCTTGATCTACCGCTACATTCAAGGTTGTGCCGAATTCCAAGATGTCGTCCCCGGGGGTGCCCGAATATTCGGTGATCAGCATAGACGGTATGGTTTCCGCCCGCCGAAATTCGCGTATGGCGTCGGTCGTCAGGTCCAACATGTAATAACTGACAATCGGCATACCGTCGTCGCGGACGATCATATCTCGCAACCAGTTGCTACTCCAAAGCGGCTCATTGTTCACCGGATTGTTTTCTACGTTCTCGGTGTTGAGCAACCCCCAGACGTCGCCCGGCTCATATCGCTGGACATACGTTTGAAGAACGATCCCTAAGTTATCACGGGTGGTAAATCCCACCGAAGGCAACTGACCGCCGCTGCCCACCAGTTCCACATCCGTGTATGCGGTGGCTTGTACTAAGGGCGTAAATCCGGTGTCTTCCCAATACTGCGTCTGCCCTTGTACTTGAATAGGATCACTAAAGGGATCCCATCGCCACACCGCCAGATCCAAGATTGTGGGAGCGCCGTGGTAGGAAATATTGTCCGTCCAGGGATGAACATCCGCACGATCATTCACGCCGTCGGGGGGATCGTTTAAATCCACCCATTCAGCTTCGGCGTGCTGCAGCGCAATCCAGACGACGGCATCCGGACCGATGATGAAATCTTCAAATACATATACTTCGCCCGCCGGCATATCAAAGGCGCCTCCCGCCAGGGTATTATCATGAATGTCTCGGAAATAATTGATGTTTTCGGTGGCATCGAGAATATCGCCGTAAGGATCCCATTCATTGGTAGTGGGCACATATTCGAAGATGGATCCGATCTGATAGCCGGGTAGTACGTCGTAAGCGATGGTAAAGCTTTGCACGATGCCATCCGGATATACATCGGCAGGATTTTCATACACCGTCACATCGGGACTATCACTGGACAGAGCCAAGGCAAAGTGTCTTTGCCCATCCGTACCCGTAGGCAGCAGGGTCGCCTGCGGATTGATGGCATTGATCACCGGCGTCGCTAAAATAAACAGGTTGTCGATATAGAGTTCGGTCTGGCCGGAAGCCAGAGAGGTATTAGTGAGTTCAATAGATACAGTGTGCTCGCCGGCATCGATGTCCTCCGCCATCACAACCACATACGAGTACTCGGGAGTACCGACATTCGGGTAAATATAATTCCACCAACCAAACATAAACTGGGGATCGGTGATAATCGGCGCGTTCTCACCTAAATTGTCATATTGCACTCCGTCGATGCGTACGCTTAGGCTTTCGAGATCAAAGGAATCCAACCGATACCGGAATCCCACTACCATATCCCCCCCCTCTAACTGTGTGACGTCTTCGATTACGTATCGTTGCGTTCCGATACCGGTCAGGGAACTGTGCATACAGGCACCAAAGTCGTATGTACCCTGACGAACACCATCATTGAGGTCCGGGTCCGGCCCCACCGCGTCATTCGTACCCCAAGTTCCAAAATCGAATCCGGTATCGCCGCCGGCATCGTCATATTCCCAGTCGTCCGCGCCCTGGTACTCGGTGATACTGACGTTATCGATCTTCACAAATGCCTGACCGGCAGCGTAATCTTCCGTTATGGAGCCGTCCGATTCGACACGGTCCCGTCCGCTGTGAGACAATACGGCATCGACGACCAGAAAGTAATTCCCCGCGGTAAAGGCCTCGAATTCCGCCCCGCCGAAAAAGCCCCCGGTACCGGGCACGCCGATATCGACCAAACTCAAGGTCTGCCAACCCGTAGTTCGTGAATCGCCCCCCGTTCCCGCCCCCGAGGCGACGATCTGATCCGTATGGATGATTACACCGCCTGCGCCTAAAACATAGATGGTTAAATCCAGAGTCTCAAAGGCGTTGATATTCTCATCCGTCTCCATATAATAATCGAGGTTAATATCCAGAAAGGCATCCGCCGCCAAGGTAAAGGGATATGCAAACAATCCTTCCAGGTCGTCCGAGAAGGCGCCATTACCCAATGTCATGACCAGCGCCCCGTCTCCAGGACCGTTGGCGCCGGCATTAGGATCCCAACTGCCATCCACTTCCACGCCAGGATCATTTATATC
>CAZNQT010000505.1:0-3970 GCA_964574885.1 uncultured Pirellulales bacterium | reverse complement strand
GAGTTTGCGGCCTTCATATTCTGTTGGATAGGAAGCACCCACGATTTCCAGAAACGTCGGCACGATATCGATAATATGCCCCACCTGATCGGTCATGGAATTCGGCGGGATGACGCCCGGCCAGTGCGCGATAAAGGGCGTACAATTGCCGCCCTGGTAGTCGCTGGACTTGTATTTGCGGTAAGGTGTGTTGCAGGCGTTGGCCCAGGCCGGTCCCAGCGACCGGTAACTTTCGACGGGCCCCGGCGGTATATTGGGCGTCGTGTTCGGCGTCTCGGCACAGCCGACGTTATCCGACAGAAACATAATCAGGGTATTGTCCCATTGGCCTAACTCCTTGAGCTTGGCAAAAACCTTGCCCAGGCCTTGATCCACCCGGTCGATCATCGCGGCATAGACCGCCATCTTGAGATCTTCCTCATCTTTTTTCTTTTCCGACAATTCCTCCCAGGCCTTCACCTGTTTATCCCGGGGCGACATCTTGAATTTCGGATCTATAAGCCCCATCTCAATCTGACGCTTATAACGCTGCTTGCGAATCTCATCCCAGCCCACTTTATACTTACCTCGGTATTTGGTAATATCGTCGGGCCAGGCGTGCAGCGGATAATGCGGCGCTGTAAACGGCAGATACAATAGAAACGGTTTGTTTTCATTTTTATACTCTTCGAGTCTGTCAATCGCATAAGAGACAAAGGCATCTGTTGTATAAAAGTTTTTATCTTTGGGGACGTAACCCATGATCGCTTTGCCTTCGATGGCCCAGCGACGCGGCGACTTACGTTTACGACCGGGCTTGCCTTCGCCGGGACGCGCCTCGACGCCGGGATTCCAGTAATTACAACAGCCGTCCGCCAGACCGTAATACCGGTCGAAGCCGCGGGTAGTGGGCAACGGTTGCTGATGCCACTTGCCGGAAATGATCGTACGATAGCCCGCGCCGCGCAGTAATTCGCCAAACGTCGCGCCGTATTTCATGTCCTGCGTTCCGACCGCTTGGTTGTATTGTCCGGTCAGTAACGTTGCCCGGGTAGGCGAGCATTTCGCACAGTTATAAAACTGCCGAAAGCGCATCCCGCCTTGAGCGAGCCGGTCGATGTTGGGCGTGTGCACCTCGCCGCCGAAACAGCCGGGATCCGAATACCCCATATCATCCACCATAATCAGTACAAAATTAGGCCTTTTCTTCCCGGCGGCGCACAACCAGGAGGGTAACAATGCTGACAACCCGATTCCTATGGAAGTGGTCTTGAGAAAATCCCGTCGATTCATGTTCACCTGCCATTCTAAAGATCGTATATACCGAACTGGTTAAATCCTTCAAACGTCAATTCTATCTTAACGCTGCCGGTCTGCGCGGTAATGGAGGCGTCTTTGATGTTAATCTTAAACGTGCATTTCACCAGATCGACGCTTCCGGTAACCGTTCCTCCTTCGACGGCAGTCACATTTTTAAATGTATAGAGATTATCACCTGAGACCGTAATGTTTTCCTTGGCAACCGTAAACGTCTGACCGGCCCAGATGATGACCAGATTCTCCGCACACGGATTCGTCAGCGTATTATCCGCCGCAATACCTCCTTGAATCTGAACTGAATCGGCGTCCGGATTTTTTCCCACTCTGACCTTGGCCTTATCCACCCGCAGCGCATCGGCGTAGTTGCGCATCAGCATTATGGGGATCGGCTTTTTGTTATTGATGATCGATTCGTCAGCCACGGAAACCTCAAGGTAATCGCCTATGATCACATCTACCCCCATAGGACTGTTCAGCCCACCCAAACTCATCTTGCTCGCCGTCAGGCTGAACCGCTGCTTATTCGTGTCGAACTGAAAAGCCGTCACTCCCCCAGCCTGACCTTTGGGCACTTTCTTTTTATATTTAAATTTCCCTTTCTTCATGTCGTCCGCACTAAACGGAATCGACGGCTCAGTATATTCAAAGCCCGATTCGGACCAGATGGTTATATTAACCGTGTCGGCATTCGCTAATTCCTCCGGCGTCGCCAGGAAATCCCCGTAGAATTTCAAGGAATCCGTGTTTGTCTTTTTACCGGCCTTCGCCGTACACTTGGTGCCGAATACCGAATCCACCTGAATATACTTGATCGTACAGAAATCAATATTGGCGGGATCATTGTCCACAGCACTATAACCGGCGAGATAAAGGTTCTGTTCCTCGTCCATAACAAAATCCTGGGGACGGTCCCCGAGATGAGACGAACCGTCGTAGAGAATGGTCCAAATTAAGTTAGCATTGGAATCGTACTTTAGGAGAACCATGTCATCGCCCGTAGTCGCACTATTGGTAAAACCGGACACATAGAAATTCCCTCCGGCGTCGGATAGGATCTTCGTACCGGAATCCGTTCCCTGTTCCGGTCCGTCGTAACTTTCTATCCAGAGCAGGTTGCCATTCCTGTTGTATTTTATCGTCGCGATATCCCCATTCGCGCTTGATCCCGTATTCGCTAACACATAGACGTTGCCCTGGGAATCCGATACCAAAGAGTTCCCCCCATCGTATTCGTTACTCGGACTGTTATAGGTTGCCGCCCAGAGTGGATTGCCGTCGGCGTCGTATTTGAGGGTGATACAATCTTCCTCCGTATCCACATTTGTAATATACCCGGTCACGTACACGTTGCCTTGCTCATCGGCAACAACCGCTCTTCCTTGATCCCAGTCATGCGCGGGACCGTCGTACGTTGCCGCCCAGAGTTGATTGCCGTTCGTATCCCATTTCACCGTGGTGATATCCCACTGCGGTCCGATCTGGGTGGCCACTCCGGTGATATAAACATTTCCCTGGGCATCGACGTGCATATTTTCCGGGCTGTCACTTCCGTCTCCGGTTCCGTTATATCGCGCCACCCACAACTCATTACCATCGGAATCATACTTGATCGTGATATAATCCTTACCGGTGCCGAATCCGTAACTGTATCCGCCTACGTACACATTATCCCAGGGATCCGTATCGATATAATACCCGTAATCGTTTTCCTCGCCTGGAGTCGTGTAGCGGGCCACCCATACTTCATTGCCGTTCGGATCGTACTTAACCGTTGCAATATCGTAGTTCGTAGTGTCGCCCAAGCTAAGGCCGGTAACACATATGTTACCGTTACTATCAACGGCCAAATCTGTGCTCTCATCGCTATCATTTCCGGGACCGTCGTAGATGGCCGTCCAGAGTGCATTTCCGTCCGGATCGTATTTGATCGTAGCGTAATCCCGGTTTCCGCCGGCCATATACGCTCCTCCCGTGATTATCACATTGCCCTCGTCGTCCACCGCAATCGCATCCGCGCGATCATCCCCATTCGCCGTCCCGTCGTAGGTTGCGGTCCACTCCTCCGTCACCAAATCCACCCGCGCAACGACTCTCCCGGATAAAAAGACTAAAAATAAAAATCCCGACAGCATAAGTAAAACAATCTGCTTCATCTTATGTACCTCCATGACAAAAGTAATCAAACATAGTATTTATACTCAATAAACCAAGAGGATACAAGTACCGTTTTGTGCGTAAAAATATGCTGATTCAGGTTCAGAGCGGATGCCAAAATTTTGGCAGAAAATGCTTAACAAATAACCTGGAATTGTTATAATCGCTAATTTAAGTAAAACGTGTGTTGTAAGATTGGCAATAAAGTATCATTACCATTGGCGCCATCCATGGAGGACCTGAAAATGAAAAAAACTACCCTCAATCGTCGAGACTTTCTCAAGCATTCCGCCGTAGCCGCGGGCGTCGCGGCGGCACCTTTGTATATCCCCTCCCACGTCCTGGGACGAGGCGGAGTTAGCCCTTCCAATAAGATCGTCTTCGGATTTATCGGTACCGGCAACCAGGGTTCCGGCCACGTCGGTGGATTCACCGGCAAATCCGAAATTCAGTCCGTAGCGGTCTGCGATATCAACACGGAAGGAAATAACTACGGTGGCAAGGACATGAAAGGACG
>CAZNQT010000504.1:0-3974 GCA_964574885.1 uncultured Pirellulales bacterium | reverse complement strand
GTCGTGAGTTTACCGTATTCCGCAGGAGTGGGGGGGGCGTTTTCGTAGGGAGTCTCTCGTTTCAGCGGATCGTTGAAGGCCCAGTGTTTAATATCGCCCTGGCCGCCCTGCATGACGCTACAGCGAACGCCTTTCCAGCTTTGGATGTATGTGGAAACGTTCGCTTTGGGAAAATGCAGATTTTCTTCCGGTATTTGCAGTTTTTTTCCTATCCGGTTGAAACAAAGTTCGCGATCCGCCTTTTCAAACGACAACGGATGACTTACATCCACTTCCCTGCCGTCCAGGTACCATTCGTCCATGCCCCAAAAGTGGGCATGTCGGAGATCAATCTGAAGTTCGTTAACCAGTCGGGCCACCAGAGGCAGTTGTTCGGTGGGACCGATGGGACCGCAGACGCCTACCGGATTGTCCGCGGTCGCTTGCCGCCAGGACGAGATATATTCCAGGGCTTCGGCCAGATAAAAGTCTTCCAGCCTGTCATAAAACACGACTTGAAATCCTTCCCGCGAAAGCTGGAGCATATCGTCCGGAGTCAATTGGGCAGCATCGTTTAAGATGTCATCTTCCAGAGTGGTATAATCCCACCAGTCGGGAGCCAGGATACTCAACTTACGAGCCATTGTGATATCTCCTTACAATTCATGGACTAAATTCGACAATTCGGTTTTCAGGATGTTATCCTGCGGGAAGGCATGACCGAGGTGCTGACGAAATCCTTCTCCGAAGGCTTTACCTATTTGTTGGCCTCTTTTCGCACTCAACGACTTCATTATTTCAGTGTATTCATCCATGCCATGGTGAACCATCAGCCAATGGCGCTGACTTTCGTGGCAGGAGAGCATCTGTTTCTTGGTCTCGATAACGCTGGAAATATCCACGATCAACTGGGGCGTAACGGTTTGGCCAAAATGGTCTTTGCCTTCAGCGGGGTCCATATAGTAGAGATAGGGGACCGGTTCGAAGGGCTCCCTTCCCTCGATATGGATATTGGGTATCCCGCAGCTAAAGGAGGCGGTCATGGCAAGGTTTCCCGTCGTGGTGTGATCCACCATGTAATCTTCCGGGCATAGGGTAAAAACTAATGAGGGTTGGATCTGACGGATGAGCTTAATGACTTTTAACAGGGTCGGGCGGTCGTACATAATAAAAACATCATCACATTCGAGGCAGTGATATTGACCGTCTAAAATTGCTGCAGCGTGTGTCGCTTCTTTTTTACGGATCGTACTGATTTCCTCGCGTGAATATTCCACCGTGCCGCAGTCGCCGGGCGTCATGGTCGCGATGTGGATGTGCCAGCCCCTTTGATGAAGCAGTGCCAGAGTTCCGGCGCAAAAGAATTCCGCGTCATCAGGATGAGCACACATACTTAAAACGGTTTTATTCGTGAGCATTTTCAATTTTCCTTGATAAGTAAAATGAATTGTAAAAAATCTTCATATTGTATGTTTCCACGAATACAAATAAATATTACTATCACCTAATTTCTTTGGGTATAATATAGCGTTGACAACAAAATGGCAATTTAAAATCAGAGCAAAATGTAATGCAGGGAATAAAGGAGACTATTTAGTAGGAGAACTAAAATGTTTTGTGGTGGATTGAATGTACTTATGGCGATAATGACGTTTTCGTTGAGTTTTGCCCAAGGGTATCAAAACGTGAAGGATTTTGGCGCCATAGGTGACGGGAAGGCGGATGATACCGCGGCGCTGCAGCGGGCGGTGGAAAGCGGAAAGGGGGATATCTTTATTCCCAAGGGCGTGTATAAGGTAACGAAGTCGGTGGTGATCGATCTGGATCGGCTGGGTTTTACTTCCATTACCGGAGCAGGCAATGCTACGATTCTGATGTCCGGTACCGGGCCGGCGTTTCGGTTCATCGGAACCCACGAGGGAACGGCCGGTCCGAAGACCGTGAAAGAGAACGTGTGGCAGAAGCAGCGGATGCCGGCGGTGCGCGGGATCGAGATCGTCGGCGTGCATCCAGCCGCCTGCGGGATTGAAGCTACGAATACCATGGAATTGACGATTTCGGGAGTATTGATCCGCAAGACGCTGCACGGCATTCATCTGGTCAAGCGAAATCGAAACGTAATCGTTTCGGATTGTCATATCTATGAAAATCGGGGAGTTGGGATCTACCTTGACAATGTGAATTTGCACCAGATCAATGTAGCCAATTCGCATATCAGTTATAACGAGCAGGGCGGGATTGTCGTGCGAGGCGGGAACGTGCGGAACCTGCAGGTCGGTAATTGCGATATTGAGGGGAACATGGGTAAGAATACACCGCCGACGGCGAATGTGTTTATTGATCCGAACGGCGGGACGATCGGGGAGATCGCAATTACCGGTTGTACGATTCAACATGCGCACGAAGCGCCGGATTCGGCGAATATTCGCATTCTCGGACCGGGCGACGTCCGACCCTATGCGAACCGGGAAACCCGCGACGGAAATATCACGATTACGGGCAACGTGCTAAGTGACGTACAGGTCAACGTGCACATCGTCAAAGGACGCGGTATTACGATCGTCGGCAATACCTTCTGGAAGGGATACGAGGCGAACCTGATGGTGGAGGGTTGTTCACAGGTTGTCGTAGGATCAAACGTATTCGATCGCAATCCGCGTTATCACTATGGCGACGGGACGACGGCCAAGCTTGGTGTGATATTCATGCATTGTAGCGACTGCATTCTTTCCGGATTATATATTAACGAGGTAAAGCAACACCGGGGAGGACTGGTCCTGGAGGATTGTCAGCGGATGAATGTTTCCGGGTGCAATTTCTTGAATTGCGCCGACAGTGGTTTGTATCTTAACCAAATAGCAGATTGTATGATTACGGCATGTATGGTGCAGACGGTAGAAGGTAAGATTACCGATCCGGTAGCGATCATACTTACGGAGGGAAAGGGAAATTTCATCAGCAATAATCTGTTTACGGGCCGAGTGGATATAAAAGAGGATTCGGCGAAATTGCAGAACAATGTAATTCGCCCAAAGTGATCCTAAGTAGAAACGTATAATGTTTCTTAGCGTTAATTATCCGGGTGGTAGCCACCGAGTCGGTAGGGGCGATCCTGTGTGATCGCCCCATAAAGCCCCCGCTGGTAAGCGGGGGACGAACACCCTGTTCCATTGTATCGACAAGGAGCACCAAACGAATGAAAAGCCCCCTCCGCCAGGAGGGGGGATCGATCACTGAACGAGTGAAGGTTACCTTTTTACTAGACTTTATCGGGGATGATCCAGGGATCGCGGTAGTTGGCTTTCAGGAGTTTGTTGGCTTCGGCGTCGTTGATAAATGTCTCGTTTTTACCATCCCATTTGAGTTTTCGATTGCCGACGCGGTAGGAAATACTGGCGAGATGGCAAAGGTTCATGGATAACTGGCCGTCGGCGACGTCCGTCCGGGGTTGTTTACGGGTACGGATGCATTGCAGGAAATTGTCGAAGTGGAGATCGACGATATTGCCGAATTTATAGACGGAAGGACCGGAAGCCACCGGGTGGGAGGATCGGGTTTTGGCGTCGCCTTCGAAGACCTGCCAACCGCCGCCGTGCCGACCGAAAAACATAATTTGCTTGGTGCCGAGGATTTCGATCTTGGTGGCGCTGAAGAGCCAGTCGGGGAATTTGGTTTTATCGGGCAGGTGGACGATGCGGTGATTATAAGGACACCAAAGGGCGCCTTCCATCATCATCGTCACGTCGCCGAATTCAAAGGTAGTGAAAGAGGTGTCAGGCTGTTCGCGCCCGTCGTGGAAATAATAAACTCCCCCGGCATGACAGACGCTGTCGGGATATTTCTTGCCGATCAATAGGCGCGTCAGGTCCACCTGATGAATCAGGTCGGCGGTTAGGTAACCGGTATAAAAATCCCAGTATTTCTGGAACGACCTGCCGGGTCGGTAGGGGATCTTGGGCGAAGGGCCGCACCATAATTCATAATCTAAACCGGAC
>CAZNQT010000503.1:0-3978 GCA_964574885.1 uncultured Pirellulales bacterium | reverse complement strand
CACAGCGCGGCGTCCTGGACCGCGTCGGTTACATGCCCGAAGAACGCGGGCTTTATCGTAAAATGACGGTGGCAAAAGTGCTCGCTTATTTTGGCGGAATCAAAGGACTTGCCAAGCGCGAAGTCGCCCAACGGGTTCCTCTCTGGCTCAGACGGATCGGACTGGACGATTGGGCCCAGAAAAAAGTCGAAGAACTCTCACGCGGCATGCACCAGAAACTGCAATTCGCCGTCACTACGATTAACGAACCAGACCTGTTGATTCTGGATGAGCCGTTTTCCGGTCTGGACCCGGTGAACCTGGACCTGATTAAAGGAATTATTCTGGAGATGAAGCAGCAGGGTAAAACCATCATTTTTTCCACCCACGTCATGCACGAAGCGGAACAGCTCTGTGATTATCATCTCCTGATTAACCGAGGCCAACTGGTAGTGGACGGCTCGCTGGACGAGATCCGCAGCCGCTGGGATTCCGACGCGATCCTGGCGCGACTGGAAGGGGATACGAGTTTCATTCTGTCTTTACCCATGGTCAGCGAAGTGCGCGAGCAGGATCGGCGCCTGGAAATTACCCTGCGGGAGCAGGCCGATCCGCAGGAACTGCTCCGCGCCCTGGTCGATAAGGTCCGGGTCCATTCGTTCGAGGTGAAACAACCCTCGCTGCACGAAATCTTCGTGAGATTAGTGGGGTCCAATGATACGTAAAATCCTGAAAGTGGCCCAGCGGGAATACCTGGATTCCGCCCGTTCAAAGACTTTTATCATCAGTTTATTGCTGACGCCGGTTCTCATTGCTGCGATGATACTGATCAATCGCAAAATGCCGGGTATGACGGCCAACCTTCCGCAGCCGCCCTTGCGAAAAGTGCAGATCACCGATCATACCCAGGAGTTGCTGCCCAATATAAAAACCATATTGGCAGAACGTAATCGGCAGAATCCTGAACATCAAATCCGGTTGGAAGAGCCTCCCGCCGGCGCAGATCCCGAAACGGAGATGAAAAACGCTAAAGAACAGGTTCGCAATGATCAACTCGATCTCTATATTGTGCTCGAGAAGGATATAGTGGAAGGCTCGGGGAAGATCCGGGTCTATACGCAGGCGAAAAGCAACGTGGCCGACCTGCGCTTTGTGGATACAATGCTGAACGTTCTCCGGCAGGCCGTGAAACAACACCGCTGTAAGAATCTGGCGATCTCCCCGGAATCGTTTGCCAAACTGGATCAGTATATACCCTGTGAACGGTTCGATGTGGCATCAGCAGATGGCGATAAAAAAGTGAGCGAATCGGAAATTTTTACCAAAATGATGGTGCCGTTTATTTTCCTCTTCATGATGTTCATGGGTATTTTCGTCATGGGCCAGCAAGTGCTCACCAGCCTCGTGGAAGAGAAAAACTCCCGGATTATCGAGGTGCTGCTTTCCGCGTTGACGCCGTTTGAACTGATGGCCGGTAAGATTTTAGGCCTGGCGGAGATCGGCTTGACGGTGATTAGCATCTGGTCGATTTCAATCTACGCGGTGGGAACCTGGCAGGGAATACAGATTTCCATCGGGTGGAAAATTTTTCCCTATTTCCTTATTTATTACATATTAGGTTTTCTCCTATTAAACGCGATCCTGGCGGCGATAGGTTCTATCTGCAATACGAATAAAGAAGCCCAAAGCTTGCTGGGCCCCATCATGATTTTATTCATTTTACCCATGGTAACCTGGTTTATCCTGGCCCAGAATCCCCACGGCGCCCTGGCGGTAGTTTTATCGTTTATCCCTCCCATAACCCCGATGATTATGATGCTGCGAATCGCCGCTACCCCGGATATTCCCATTTTGCAGATTGTGGCTTCCATTTTATTACTGCTGGCGTCCGTCCCCGTGGTAATGTGGCTGGCAGCGAAAATATTCCGTACCGGCATCCTGATGTATGGCAAACGACCGGGCCCCAGGGAAATTCTCCTCTGGCTGAGACAAACCTGATTCGGCTTAGTTGTACTGTCTGATTTCGTCAAGCCAGTAGGTGAAATGTGGCACAGACGCCCTCGTCTGTGCGTTTTATCGAGGAGAAATCGGTTATCTACACACCCGAGGGCGGGTGTGCCACAAGAACTCAGACAGTACGATTAGAATAAACCGAGCCTGCCTGAACATTATTTCAGTATATACCTTACTGTTTTTTTGGAGATGATAATGATATTACGAAACGAATCGTACTCTCGAAAGAGCCTTCCTCTATTACATACCCTCCCGTCATCCGGCGTCCTCGGCGGGACGATCCCGGTTCTGTTGATTCTGATAAGCGGCATCCTGTTCCCGTCGCCCTGCTTCGGCAGCGTCCTGGACGACCTGACGCAGTGGGAAGAGGGGCGCAGCATGTGTGCCAGTTCCGCCCAAAAGGGAAAGGACGGTCTGCCGGATCCGACCGCCAACAGCGATAACGTCCATCGCATCGAGCCCGGCCAAACCGCGACCATTGCCGATTTGTCCGGGCCGGGCGTTATCACCCATATCTGGATAACGGTTTTTCATTTTCAGACGGCCCGCCCCGGATGGGCGCCCGACGGTAGAGCGAATCCCCAGGAACTGCTGCTGCGCATGTATTGGGACAACCGAGCCAAACCCGATGTGGAAGCGCCGCTCAGTGACTTTTTCGGTTCCTGCTTTGGTAAACGAATCACCGTCCGGAGTATGCCCGTCGCCGTCGATGACGGTGATTCCTACAATTGTTATTGGCGCATGCCGTTTCGCATATCGGCTCGTATCGAAGTCGTCAACCAAAGCGCCAAACCCGCCATGCTGCTTTACTATAGCATCGACTGGATCAAGAAGGAATCCTTGCCTCCGGATACGATGTACTTCTGTGCCCAGTATCGCCAGGAATACCCCGTACAGGGCAATCCCCATCAACCGGACAACGAGTATCTGATACTCGACGCCGAAGGCAAAGGCTATTACGTCGGAACCGTATTGGCCGTCCGGACGCGCAGCCCCGATTGGTTCGGCGAAGGGGACCTCCGCGTTACCATAGACGGCGAGGCGACCCCTTCGATCTGGGGTACCGGAACCGAGGATTATTTCCTCTCCGCCTGGGGACAAAAAGAAACCCTCATGCCCTATTTTGGCAATCCCTACCTGAACCACAGCAAACGAGACGTCGGTCAGATGTCCTGCTGTTATCGCTGGCACGTCCACGATCCAATTGTCTTTAGTAAGAGCCTCCGGGTGGCGATCGAAACGATGGGCTGGCTGAACATCGACGAGAATACCGAAGGAAAAAGTCGTCACTATGGTCAGCGACAGGATGACTGGAGCAGCATCGCGTTCTGGTACCAGGACGGACCGACGAAAAAATTCGCTGCCTCCACCACGGCCCAACAGCGAAAGCTCCCGCGACTCGAGCGCGTGGCCGTTTGGGGCAAAGACCACGCCGACGAAAAGTACCATGGCCCCGGTCATACGCAACTGTATGCCAAAGACGAATATATGGAAACCGAAGGTCTCTTGCGCTTCACTCCGAATACCCGGGAAGACGGCTGGATGGAATTTCCCTTCGAGATCAAACAGAAAGAACCGCTACGATTAATCCTGGTTCTCGAACGCTGCAAATATGCAGGTATCTATCAGCCCCTGCTCAACGGCGTCAAACTCAACCGGCCTATTGATCTCTACCTGGATACCTCCGAGATCCATGAGTTCCAGATCATGGATTTTTGGCCTGATCCCGGCAAGTACACCCTGCGTCTGGAATGCGTGGGCCGAAATCCCAGCGCCACCGGTTACCGCCTCGGCGTTAATTCCGTCCGGCTGCGCGAACGACGACCCCGGGTCAAACAGATCGGCTACCTTAAAGACCACGACTGGCGCTCCGACCCGATTTTGATCGACAGGCATACGAAACCGCGTCAGAAATAACCTAAAGATAACCATGTTGCACAAGATCATCAAAGTAGCTCAGCGTGAATACGCCGAAACGGTTAAGAC
>CAZNQT010000502.1:0-3980 GCA_964574885.1 uncultured Pirellulales bacterium | reverse complement strand
CCAGATTCGTCCGAAATAGTTTCATCCGCCTCATTCAGGTGTCTGACGTCCTCGCCTTTTACGATGTAGATCACGTCTTCCGCGATATTTACCGCGTGATCCGCTATCCGCTCCAAGGCCTGGGCGGCAAGCATCTGGCCGAATATATACCCCATGGTTTGAGGATTATCAAGCATATGAGTAAATAATACGCGGAAGGTTTGATCGGTTTGCTGATCGACCCTGTCATCGGCGTTGATAACGGCGAGAGCTTCCCCCGACGATTGATTCACAAACGCATTCAGCGCCTTACGAAGCATGTCTTGCGTATCCTCCGCAATATGTGTGAAATTGATAATTTTCTGGGCGCGTTTTTCCTGGATAAAATTTTCCACGATATGCCCGATATCCACTACTTTATCGCCAATCCGCTCGATCTCCGCATTGATTCGCGTTACCATAAGCAGCAGCCGGAGGTTTCCCGCCACGGGCGTATATACGCTGATGAGTTTGACCGTTTCCTCATCGAGTTCCGTTTGGAGGCGATCCAGTTCTTTTTCGTTTTCATAGATCCGGGCCAGCAGAGTCGTATTCTGATCGATGAGCACCGTACTGATATTGTGGATCATGGTTTCGGCAATCGCGCCCATCTGTAATAGTTTTTCTTTCAGCTTTCCCAGGTCCGCATCGAATTGTATAGGCATGAGATTCTCCACTCAGGGGACTTAGCCATATCGGCCTTCAATATATTCTTCCGTTCGTTTGTCTTTGGGATTCACAAAAAGGCTGGCGGTGTCGCTATGTTCGATCATCTTTCCGTTGAGCATGAAAATACATTCATCGCTGATGCGCCGGGCCTGGGCCATATTGTGGGTCACGATGACAATCGTGTACTGACCACGCAGAGTTAAAAGGAGTTCTTCCACCGCTTCGGTGCCCGCCGCATCCAGGGCGGAACAGGGTTCATCCATCAGCAATATGTCCGGCTTCAGGGGGAGCAACCGGGCGATGCAGAGCTTCTGCTGTTGTTCCAGTTGCAGATCGATCCCTCTCCTGCCCAGTTGGTCTTTTACGGAGTCCAGGAGAAATACTTCTTGCAACGCTTTTTCCACGGCGGCGTCGATCTCGTCTTTGTAGAGACTTCCTTTCGGGGAATGCATGCGCAGGCCGAATGCAACGTTATCATAAATGGAAATCGGCAGCGGATTCGGACGTTGAAATACCATCCCGACTTTCTTCCTCAACTCCACTACCGATACCTCGGGATCATATATATTGCTCCCTAATATCTCCACTTTTCCGTCGATCCGCACGTTGCCGAATCGCTCGTTCATACGGTTGAAGCAACGCAGCAGCGTCGTCTTGCCGCACCCGGAAGGACCGATCAAGGCCGTTATGAGACCCGGTTTGATGTTCAGCGATACCTTCAAAAGCGCCTGGAAATCCCCGTACCAGAGATCCAGATCTGAGGTTACGATGGTATGGTCGGTTCTTTCGGATTCTCTTACCATACTCCTATTACCCAAATACGCCCTGGACGTAATCATACGTAAGTTGGTTCCCCGGATTATCCGAGAACATCAATTCCGTCTCGCCTACTTGTACCACTTTACCCCTATTTAAGAAGCAGGTCAAATCGCCCAGTCGCCGCGCCTGCTGTACGAGATTGGTTACCAGGATTATCGTCATGTTCTCCTTCAACTGGATCAGCACGTCCTCGATACGCATGGTGGTTACGGGATCGATCGCGATGGAAAATTCGTCTAGGCAGAGAATCTCGGGTTCGTGAGACAGGGCACGCGCTATGGTAAGTCGCTGTTGCTGTCCCCCGGACAGCATCGTACCCAGCATATCGAGTCGATCTTTCACTTCGTCCCACAACGCGGCCTGACGCAGACATCGCTCGACAATCTCGTTTAGAGCTTTTTTGTTTCTAAGCCCCGCCCGACGCGGAGCATACGCCACGTTGTTGTAGATCGAAAGGGGAAGACCAACCGGCAACGGAAAAACCATACCGATTCTGCGTCTTAAGTCGTAAACCTGTCGAGAGCGCATAACGTCGATATCGTCAATCAGGATCGTGCCTTGGACGGTTGCCTTCGGTATAAATTCCAGAGTTCGATTTATACATTTTAGCAGCGTGGTCTTTCCGGAGTTGGCGGGGCCGATAATAGCAAAAATACCGTTACGCGGTATCTGGATGGATATATTCTCCAGGGCAATTTGCTTGCCGTAGCGGACGGTCAGGTCTCGTATATCTATCTTATATTCGCTCATCAGGTTCTTACCATCGCTTCCGGTGACGAATCCGCATCCGCGTGATGATCGCTACGCTGTTAAACATCAGAATGAATCCCAACAGAACGGCCGCCGTTCCGTATTGCATGGATTCCGGTACGCCGGGGACCTGCGTCATGATCGTATATAAATGATAGGATAACGCCATACATTGATCCATCGGGTGATAGGGCAGCAGATCGCCTCGTTCCACCGCTTTATAGAATACCGCGCCCGTGAACATAATGGGCGCCGTTTCGCCAGCCGCCCGGCAGACCTCCAGAATCACACCGGTCAGGATGCCTCCCAGAGAGTTCGGCAGCACTATCGTTCGGATCGTCTGCCAGCGGGAAGCGCCCAGATTCCAGCAGGCTACGCGAAATGGCGTCGGTACGGCTGCTAACGCTTCCTTCGTGGCCACGATAATCACCGGCAGGGTCATGATCGCGATGGTTAGGGAGGCCGCCAGGATCGATTTGCCAAAGCCGGCGAAGATTACAAATGCCCCCACCCCAAACAGGGCGTGCACGATACTGGGTACGCCCGCCAGATTCACGACAGCCAAGCTGATTACCCGGTTAAGCCAATTATCTTTGGCATATTCGTTGAGATAGATGCCCGCCATGATCCCTACCGGCGCCGAGACCAGTAGCGAAAATACCACCAGGTACACCGTACCGATTAACGCCGACCAGATCCCGCCGGCACGCATCCCGTTACGCGGCACATCGGTAAGAAATTCCCAGGTCAGCGATGGCATCGCCTTGATGAAAATATCGCCGATGAGTAAGACCAGAGGAATGAGGATCAGCACCGTCATAAAACCGAATATAATGCCCGCAATTTTCTGACTTCTCATTTTCTTGCGGGTTAAGCCGCTGGGAGCGAACGGATTTACGGGTACCGGGTTATCGGTTTGACTCGTCATTTCTTGCGAATTCCTTTTACGGCAATGTCGGCTACAAGATTAATAACAAAGGTAATGGCAAACAGTACGATGCCGATGACGAAGAGCGCTTGGTAGTGCAGGGCATCTTCCGGATACGTGCCGTCCGGCAAGGCGTTCAGGCGGGGCGCCTCGCCCAATTCCGCGGCAATGGTCGCTGTGAGAGTGCGTACCGAATCGAGGATGTGAAAATACGGCGCCTTGCCGTCAAAGGGAATGTTCACCGAATGACCGGTGCACATTAAGACGGCCATCGTTTCCCCCACGGCCCGGCCTACGCCCAACAGCACGGCGGCGAGCAGGCCGTTTTTTGCCGCTGGAAAGATTACTTTGCGGACCGTTTGCCATCGGGTGGCCCCCAGTGCCTCCGCCGCCTCGATATACGTATCCGGAACGGCTCGGATGGAATCTTCAGCTATCGAAACGATAATTGGCACGCTCATCAGGCCTACCACAATGCCGGCATTGAGGATATTCAGTCCGATCGGAGCCCCCGTCAAACGGACGATCAGTGGATTCAGCACCATTAATCCGATAAATCCCCACACCACCGACGGAATAGCTGCCAACAGTTCGATCATAACCTTGAGAAATTCCTGCATTCTCTTATTGCAGAACTTCGCGATAAAGACCGCGGCCGAAAGGCTGAACGGAACTGCAACCAGCATCGCGATGATCGTGACGCTGCCGGTGCCGGCTATCAACGCTAAGATCCCGTAACGTTTGTTACTGGCCGAAGTGGGGTACCACTCGGAGCTCAGGAAGAATTGCTTAAAGT
>CAZNQT010000501.1:0-4018 GCA_964574885.1 uncultured Pirellulales bacterium | reverse complement strand
GGATATAACTGAGGATCATATCCGCCTGATCGATCAGCATAAAATCGCGGGCGTAGATCTGCGCGTGAATATCGCCGGCTGCCTGGAGCACCTCCGACACCTCAAACGTTAAGGTTTGACCGAGTACTTCCGTCTTCATCACCTTGCGCCCTTGTTGCGAGGCAAGGACGGCTTCGTGATATAACTTATATTCCTCCATATCCGCCGGATCAAAGACCGTAAAATACCGTTTGATTAACCGACGGAATTCCTCGATCTCCGCTAGTAATTCGGGATTATCGGCCACGTGCGTCATCGGGAACCCGATATAGACCTTACGAATCTGTGGTTCAAACATCAAACGGTAGAACATTTGGGCGGTAGAATTATCACTGCCGAGTGCCATCGCATACATTCGCGGCGGCGGCCGATCCGCCCCGCGCTGTAAGGCGCACCCGCGCATCATCATTTCCGTACCCAACAACTCCTCCTCCCGCCACACCAGCAGATCTTTCAACGAATGATCGATCTGATGATCCTGCACCAGTCGCGCGTGCAGGGCGTCGGCGGTATCCATCAGACAGACGTACATATCCGCATCCAAAGAAGCGAACTGGTCAAAATCAAACGCCGCAAATATACCATGCCGCCAGCGAAACGTCGCATGCGTATTGAGTATCAGATGCTCATGCTGTTGGGCCAACGCCAGAATATCCTTTAGAACACTGCGGCGCAGCAGATGCAGCCGTGACAGCGGCAGATCCAGAATCCGACCCGCCGCCACGTCCGGCGCTTCCGAGTACATCCGCCGACCCACGTGTCCCACCGCCACGTCAAAATCCTGCTCCAGCGCCAACTCCTTTACCTGCTCCAGGTACGGATATTTATCCAGGCCCACGGTTCCTGTCACTATCGTTCGCATATGCTTCTCGTCTATTTATTTCTCTTTTAGTACGTACTACGATTATGATATTATATCTAACCGTACTGACTATACAAGAATATTGAACAAAGAGCCGGGAGCGCCAGCGACCGGATTACCTTCGGAAAGGAGAAAACATGACCAAACGAATTCTTTTCATCACATTATTACTATCGTCTCCCCTACTCGCCGAAAAAGTTTGTCAATTTGAAAAATCTCGTATCGGCGACGTCGTCTATGAAGCCGCCTGTGCCTGTGACGTCGATAAGGACGGCAACCTCGACATCGTCTCCGGGGAGTACTGGTTTGCCGGACCCGATTTCAAGACCCGGCATAAAATCTGTACCGTTATGCCCAAAGATCAATACTACGACGACTTCTGCGATTATCCCCTGGACGTCAACGGCGACGGGTACACCGACATCATCACCGGCGGTTGGTGGGGCAAGACCCTCCAGTGGCGCGAAAATCCGCAAGGCAAATCCATCCTCTGGAAAGTTCACGACGTGGATCAGTGCGGCAATATCGAAACCATCCGTTTCTGGGACGTGGATGGCGACGGTCACGTCGAAGCCGTTCCCAACGCCGGCGGGAAAGTAGCCGTCTATCAACTGATCCGCGACAGTAATGGTAAAGGCATGGGCAAATTTAAAAAATTCATTGTCAAAGACAGCGACTGCGGTCATGGTCTTGGCTTCGGCGATATCAACGGCGACGGCCGAGGCGATTTCATCGTCCCCAACGGCTGGATCGAAGCGCCTCAGAAACCCTTGGAACAAAAATGGCAGTACCATCCCGATTTCAATATCGGTCATGCCAGCGTGCCGGTTCTCGTCCACGACGTCAACGAAGACGGACTCAATGACCTGATCGTCGGCATGGCGCACGACTACGGACTCCAATGGTGGCAACAGAAAATCGATAACGGCAAACGAACCTTCGTCAAACACGAGATCGACGCGAAACGCTCTCAATATCACGACCTGGCTCTGGCCGATATCGACAACGACGGCAAGCTCGAACTCATCACCGGCAAACGCTACCGCGCCCACAACGGTCACGATCCCGGTTCGGCGGACCCGGTCGGCCTCTACTACTTCAACATCAACGGCGGCAAATTCGAGCGCGTCACCCTCGATTATGGTCCGCCCGATTCCCACAGCGGCGCCGGCATCTACTTCAGGATCGCCGACCTCGATAAAAATAGTTGGCTCGACGTCGTCGCCCCCGGCAAAGAAGGACTCTACCTCTTCAAAAACCTCGGAACCCGGTAGCACAGGCTGTGCCTGCGCCATTTCGGTACAGGAAGTCTATCATCGAGCGCCATGCCCACGCTTGCGTAGGCATGCTTTTCAATAGAGCATCGCTTATTCTTGTTTTGCACCGATAATCTGATATAATATCCCACCATATAAATAAGCGATGCAGGCAATCTTGCTATGAGAAAGGAGCGCAGAACCATGGCCCGAAATCGTAACTGTAATTACGCGATACTGATTTTATTGTCGGTGATTTTCTTAACACAATCTTTATCGGCGGTTACATTCTACGTATCGCCGCAAGGCAACGACGCCTGGTCGGGAAAATTATCTCAGCCGAACGCTTCCCGAACGGACGGTCCCGTAGCTACCTTGAACGGCGCCCGAGATGCGATTCGTAACTTCAAAGCGAACGGCAGTCTGAACGAATCCGTGACGGTCATCGTCGCGGACGGAACGTACTCGATGAAAGAGCCCTTTGTCCTCACTCCCGCAGACAGCGGTACGAAACAGGACCCGATCGTGTATCAAGCTGCCGTCGGCGCCAAACCCGTCTTCTCCGGCGGGCGGCAGATCACCGGATTCGAATCGGATGAAGAAGGAGTCTATCACGTTCAAATTCCCGAGGTGAAAGCGGGAAATTGGTACTTCGAACATTTATGGGTAGACGGAAAAAGAGCGGTGCGGGCCCGGACGCCGAACCGGTTCTATTTTTACATGCAAAAGGTCAAGGAGGAAAAGCTGGACACCGCCGGCGGTCGCCGTGCGAAAACGGCGCGGCAGACGATCACCGTCAGGCCACAGGATATTCAACCGCTTACTCAACTCACAAAGAGAGAACTGCACGACGTGAACCTGCAGATCTATCACAAGTGGGACAACACCCGCCGATTCATTGACCGCGTGGACGGTAAAGAGGGTCTGATTATAACCAGTGGCCAGGGAATGAAATCCTGGAACAACTGGCATCAAAACACCCGGTTACACCTGGAAAATTTCAAGACTGCCCTGGACGCTCCCGGCGAATGGTTCCTCGACCGGAACGGCACGCTCACCTATATCCAACGACCCGGTGATACCATGACAAATGTCGTCGCCCCGGTGCTGGAGCAATTTATTTTAGTGCTGGGTGATCCGGCCCGTGGAAAATTCGTCGAGCACGTACAGTTCAAAGGTTTGACGTTCAAACACGCCGAGTGGGCCATGCCCCCGGAAGGTTTCGAAGCAAGTCAGGCCGCCTCGCCCATCGACGCCGTCGTCATGCTCGACGGAGCTCGACACGTTACAATTCAGGATTGCGAAATTGCTCACCTCGGTCGCTACGCCGTCTGGTTCCGCAAGGGCTGCACGAACTGCAAACTCGAACGCTGCTACCTGCACGATTTCGGCGCCGGCGGCGTCCGCATTGGCGAAACCGGTATTGCGAGCAACGAGAACGAACGAACCAGCCATATCACCGTCGAAAACAATATCATACACGACGGCGGTCACATTTTCCCTTGTGCCGTCGGCGTCTGGATTGGTCAGAGTGGCGATAATACCGTCACCCATAACGACATCGCCAATCTGTTTTATACCGGCATCTCGGTCGGTTGGCGTTGGGGCTATGCCGACAGTCTGGCCAAACGAAACCGAATCACCTACAACTGCGTTCACCATATCGGCCAGGGCGTCCTCTCGGATATGGGCGGCATTTACACCTTGGGACCGTCAGAAGGTACGATGGTGACGAATAACATTTTCCACGACGTCTATGCGTATGATTACGGCGGCTGGGGACTCTACACCGACGAGGGTTCCACCGGCATCACCATGGCGAACAACCTGGTCTATAACGTCAAGACCGGCGGTTTCCACC
>CAZNQT010000500.1:0-4019 GCA_964574885.1 uncultured Pirellulales bacterium | reverse complement strand
CCGCCGGCCGGATCGACAAGTTCCAGAAGAACTATGCCGGCAAATACGGCGTCAAAGCAAAAACGCAAGCTCAAGACAATTCAAACTCTTAGATACGAGACTATTTTAATCACGCTTTCCGATTGCTTTACCAGGCACCTGCGGTGGGCGTGATTTTTTTATACTTTTTGCCACGAGTATATACGAATTATTATCTAATATGAAAAAAGGAAAAAGAGTGCCACGGTCATCTTGACCGTGTACGTACTATTTACAAACCGTAAATCTGTCACGGCCGAAACGGCCGTGGCACTATTGCAAGGAGTTGGATTCATTAACGGGATTCCATAATGGCAGTAGAATTGACGACCACGGATGAAAAGGTGTTGGCAAAGCTGGCAGAGCTTTCCGAGCGACATCGTCAGATCGAACAGAAGATGCATGATCCGGCGGTGGCGAGCAATCCGACGGAATTTACCAAACTGGCGAAGGAGCATGGCAGGCTGGGCGACATGGTCAAGACCTATCGACAATATCAGGACCTGGAGAAACAACAGGAAGAAGCAGAAATTCTGCTTGCGGATGAGGAATCCGAGGCGGAGTTGAAGGAATTAGCCGCCCAGGAGATTGAGACCCTTCGTATGCAGATGCAGGAATCCCTGAATCAAATTAAAGAAATGCTGGTGATGTCGGATGATGCGGCGATTGGTTCGGTGATCATGGAGATCCGGGCGGGCACCGGCGGCGAGGAGGCGGCGCTGTTCGCACGTGATTTGTACGAAATGTACAAGCGCTACGCAGAAAAACGGAAATGGAAGTTGGAACCGATGAGCTTTTCACCCACGGACCTGGGGGGATTCCGGGAAATCATAATCAATATCAAAGGCGACAGCGTCTGGGCGGAATTGGGCTATGAAGGGGGCGGGCATCGGGTTCAGCGGGTACCGGAAACCGAGGCCCAGGGACGAGTGCATACATCCGCGGCTACCGTGGCGGTGTTGCCGGAGCCGGAAGAACTGGAAATTGAGATCAAGGAGGATGAGGTTATTGAGCACGTGGCCCGGGCCAGCGGTCCCGGCGGACAGAATGTCAACAAGGTCAGTTCCGCGATCAAGCTGGAACATATTCCCACCGGCATTACCGTCAGTATGCAGGACGAGAAGAGTCAGCACAAGAATCGTGCGAAGGCCTGGCGGATTTTACGCAGCCGTTTGTATGACCACTACGAGCAGCAGCGGCGCGCCGAACGCGACGCCACTCGCAAAAACATGATCGGCTCCGGCGACCGTTCCCAGCGTATCCGAACTTATAACTTTCCCCAGAATCGCCTAACCGACCATCGAGTAAATTTGTCGCTCTACAGCCTGGATCGCATTATGATGGGCGATCTGGGTGAACTCGTTCAAGCCTTAGCCGATTACGATAAACAGCAACGATTGGAAAATCTCTGATAGAACACGGATGACGCGGATGTAACGGATCTGCACGGATATGAAACTGTGTTAATTTTGAATTGTTCATTCTCATATAAGTGGTCGTTCACGCTGCCGGCGTTTTGGATATTTTAATTATGCCGAAGTTACGGTTGATCAATCCGAATAGTCCGTTGACGACAATCACGCTGCCGGATGTGATACGTAAGATTACAATGGGTCGGCGGGCGTTGTTTATGCCGGTGAACCTGGCGATCTGTGCGGCAGTAGCGCCATGGGGCTGGGAGGTGGAAATCGTCGATGAGTGCGTTTTAGAGGAGCCGCACGTACCTAAGGCGGATGTGGATGTTGTAGGGATCGGGGCGATGACCACACAAGCGAAGCGGGCATATAAAATCGCGGATGATTATCGCAATTTAGGTGTGAAAGTTGTTCTGGGTGGAATTCATCCGTCGGCCCTACCGGCCGAGGCGCTGCAGCATACGGATATAGTATGTGTGGGCGATGCCGAAGGAACGCTACCGCGCGTGCTGAATGATTATTCGGCAGGGCGGGAATTAAAGGCGGTTTATGACTGGAAGGAGGATCCGGAGCAGCCGATTGCCACGCCGCGCAAGGACTTACTGAATCCGAAGGATTACCTGGTGTATAATCCGATTCAAACGACGCGGGGCTGTCCGCACGATTGCAGTTTCTGTACGACGCCGGCGATCTTCGGGCGCAAGTTTCGGCAGCGATCGGTTGAGAGCATCGTGGCGGAAATCCAAGCGGCGCAGGAGCAGGGCAGCCATTTTTTTATCTTCAGCGACGATAATTTTGCTGGCAATCACCGCTGGGCCCTGGAATTATGCGATGCCCTGACTCCGTTACAGATTAAGTGGGCTTCTCAGTGTGATATTTTGATTAGTAATAGTGATAAACTGTTGGCGGTGATGCGGAAGAGCGGCTGCCAGGGATTGATCCTGGGGCTGGAGAGTCCGAATCAGCATACCCTGAACGAAGCCCGCAAGCGGTACGTGAAAACGGATAGTTATTTAGAGCGAATAAAAAAAATTCAGTCCCACGACATTAGCTTATGGGGATCGTTCTTGTTTGGTTTCGATAACGACGATTGGCAGAATTTACGTCAAACCGTACGTTTTGCCCACAAAGCGGATCTGGTAATGAGCTGCTATCCGATCCTGACGCCGTATCCCGGTACCGCCATATTCGAAGAGTATAAAAGACAAGGTCGATTATTGACCGAGGACTGGGATAAATATAATGGCGCTACGGTAGTCTTTGAACCCAAACGGATGACGCCAAAAGAATTGACATACGCACAGATGGCGGCGTTCTGTGATTTTTATCGTCCGTGTTCGGCGTTAGCCCGGCTGAAATTTTTACCATTTAAGAAACATTCCTGGCTGGCCAACTTAGCGATTTATTGGGGATTCTATTATTATTATCGTCGCTACAAAAACGGCAGGCCATTACCCAGTTTTCGTAATGGATTTGTGGGTAAAAGGGTAAATGAGTAAATGAGTAGATGAGGAAATTGGCAATATTCCGTTCACCATTTACATTTTTTCGCACGATTGGAAGAAATCGTACCCGCCCATGAACTTATGAACCCATTTACTCTTCTACTTATCTACTCAATATACTTCCTCGGCAAATTCGAAGGGTTTACGGGTCAGAAGGAGGTGTCGGTGGCGGGCGACGTTGATGAGCAGTCCCAGGGCGATGAAATTGGCGAGCAGACTGGAGCCGCCGTAACTGACAAAGGGCAAATTCATCCCGGTAATGGGCATCAAACCCATCGTCATACCGATATTGATAAACATCTGCGCGGCTAACAAGGTCGCGATTCCCACCGCTAAAAGTCGCCCGTACGGCTCCGATTGACTCGCCGCAATTTCAATCGCTCCGAGAATCACCAGAATGTAAAGCAGCAAAACCACCAAAGAACCTATCAAACCCCACTGATGGGCGATCATGGCAAAGATGAAATCATTATGTTGATCGGGCGGATAATCATAACGAGCCATCGAACTCGCATTCCAACCCTGACCGGTGATTTGACCGGAACCGATACAGACCTTGGATCGATGCAATTGGTACCCCGAGTCATTAAGCCAATAGGGATCATCGTTATTTTGATTCCAAAGTACTTTGAAGCGGTCTCGCTGATAATCCTGCATCAAATGAGGCGTATAGTAACAAATCGGACAAAGAATCAGGGCGAGGAAAATGAACGTCAACAGATGTTTGACCCGGGCGCCGGCGGCATACAGTACGATAAACAGAATGGGTAAAAACAACAGTACCGTCCCCAGATCCGGTTCCAGCAGGATGAGGACCATCGGAAACAAAGTCAAAGCAAACGGTCCCATCAATCCCTTCACGGTTCGGTAATTTTCCCGATGCCGTAAATACCAGGCCAGAGCGAGGATATAGGTAATTTTGGCGATTTCCGAAGGTTGAATTCGGGCGGCTTTGACGATAAAGGAATCACTTTTAAGGGGGATCAGTTGAATCCAGCGGGTGGCGCCGCGAATGCTGGGCACCAGTCGGGTCAGTCCTAAATATTTTCCAATCAATACCAGGATCAATAACGCTAACGAC
>CAZNQT010000499.1:0-4034 GCA_964574885.1 uncultured Pirellulales bacterium | reverse complement strand
TGTTCAAGGATCAGCGGATCGAAAAGAGCAATATCTCCTGGACGCCTACCAAGGACCAATACAGTCCCTGGCAGTACGAGTGGAACGTGTTCCTGGACAGCATCTGGAACGATCGGCCGCATAATGAAACGAAACGAGCGGTCTATTCGGATCTGACGTCGCTTATGGGTCGCGCCGCCTGCCACATCGGCCAAACGATCACCTGGGATCAGATTATGAATTCCCGATTCCAATTCTGTGATTATCTGGAGGAGTTGAGCTACGACAGTCCGCCGCCGGCGAAAGCGGATGAAAACGGCCAATTCCCCGTTCCCATTCCGGGTAAGTGGGAAGAGGTGTAAGGCCGAAAGCACTACATTTTGGTCCCGATATAATTTTACTCGAACTGCAGAACGCCAAAATACTGGGGCAGATGAAAGTTGGGCGTTGGAAAATCGACCTGTGTCCAGGTCAGCCAGAGCGGGTGAGAGTTGTTTTCGGCACATTTGTAGAAATTGGCCTGCCAGGAGACGCCGGGCTGCGGTTTGGTGATTTCAGCATACCTGTCTATCACCCGGAACGGCAGTTTATACCTCAAGGTCCATGTCACCGGCTCGGTGATTTCGTCTGTGATAAACGACGGGAGGGAATGGCGTACTTCTATCCAATCGCAATCCGACAGCTCGACATATGTTTCGATATTATGGCTTTTATCGTTATGGCGGAATAACATCTTTCCGCCACAATTGGTTTCCAAGTTAAAATATTCGCACTCTGCTTGATCGTGCGGCGTAAAGAAAAATTCCACACAGCTATCTTCCCAGACCTTGCCGTGAGTGCTATCGGCCAGCGACCGGACATAGCGATCTGCCACCCTAAAAAACACATACAGATTATCGTTATCATAAAGGACTTTGACCTGTGTTTTCGGGAAATGGTCAGGCCGTTCTCCCATCCAATGGATAAGTTCAAGAATGTCGGCGCGGTTCCATTGCCCCTTTTCCCATTCGTCGGTAAGATCTACCGCCTCCAAAGCTTTCTTAACTTTATAGTACATTTTTTCATATCCTTATTGATAGTCGGTCTATATAATACAATGTTTAAGTGAATTTGTTAATGATAATGGTTTTTTACAATCAGTAAAGGCAGGATATGGCAGAAACGATCAGAGATTTGGACGAGATGGTGTCGCTGTGCAAGCGGCGAGGTTTTATCTTTCAGAGCAGCGATATCTACGGCGGTTTGGCCAGTTGCTATGACTACGGGCCCCTGGGCGTGGAGTTGAAGCGGAACGTGAAAAACGCCTGGTGGAAGGCGGTCGTGCAGATGCGCGACGATATGGTGGGACTGGATTGCAGTATTCTGATGCACCCGATGATCTGGAAGGCGTCGGGGCACGTGGATAAATTCGCTGACCTGGTAGCCGAGTGTCGAAAGTGTAACACTCGTACCCGTGTGGATCACTTGCAGGGCGCCGAGAACGTCGAGACGACGCATCACAATCACCCAAATGGACAGGAACAGACGGATCTGTCAGGTAAGGTGTGTCCTAGTTGTAACGCAGTGGGTCAGTTTACCGAACCGATGGCGTTTCGGTTGATGTTCGAGACGCAGATGGGCGCCAACGTCGATGACTCGATGAAGGTGTATCTGCGGCCGGAAACCGCCCAGGGGATTTTCGCCAACTTCAGTAACGTAGTGGATACGACCCGACTGAAAATTCCGTTCGGGATCGCCCAGATCGGTAAGAGCTTTCGTAACGAGGTGACTACCAAGGCGTTTATCTTCCGGACGCGGGAATTCGAGCAGATGGAAATCGAATTTTTCTGCAAACCAGGCACAGACGATGATTGGTGGGAACACTGGAAAGAGCAGCGGATGCAGTGGTATCTCAACCTGGGGATTCGTAAGGAGAACCTTCGTTTTCGGGAACACGCTTCGGATGAACTGGCTCACTATGCCAAGGCGTGCGTCGATGTGGAATACCTCTTTCCGTTCGGGCAGGGCGACTGGCAGGAGTTAGAGGGAATCGCCAACCGGACGGATTACGATCTGCGGCAGCATCAGCGCGGGATACGATCGGTTACAAAATGGTTTGAAAATAAACGGGACACGGAAAAAACGCCATTGGTCGAGGAAGCAAAGGAATGGCACAAGGGACCGTTAAGTTATTTCGATGACCAGGCACGAGAGAAATTTATTCCCTACGTGATCGAGCCATCGGCCGGCGTGGATCGCGGAGCGTTGGCGTTTCTGGTGGATTCGTATGCGGAAGAGGAAGTGCGAGGCGAACAACGGAACGTACTGCGTCTGCATCCGTCGCTGGCGCCGGTGAAGGTGGGCGTATTTCCGCTGGTGAAAAAGCAGGGCATGCCGGAAAAGGCCAAAGCGATCTACGACGACCTGAAACGCTCCTGGACCTGTTTTTATGACGAGAAGGGCGCAGTGGGCCGCCGCTATCGCCGCCAGGACGAAGCGGGCACGCCCTACTGTGTGACGGTCGATGGCCAAACGTTCGAAGACGATACGGTCACCGTCCGCGACCGCGACAGTATGGAGCAGGACCGCGTCAGTTGCGATAAATTGCGCGCGTTTCTGCAGGAAAAACTGGACGTGTAGTTTTCACGCAAAGTCGCAAAGAGGCAAAGAAATAGAATACGTGGTACAAGGTTACGCCACACAATTTTGGAGGGTAACAGAAGATGAGAAATAATTTATCACGACGGGAGTTTTTGGGCGGTGCGGCGGGGGCGCTAACAAGTTTGGGGATAGCGCATAGTTCGCAGGCGAAGGGTGTGGAAGCCGGGTCGAAAGAGTCGAAACCGGCGCAAACGGTGTTTCCGCGCTGGCGGGGATTTAACCTATTATATATGTTCACAGCGAATCGGTACAGTGCGCCGGTGGAGGATGATTTTCGCTGGGCGTCGGACTGGGGATTCGATTTCATTCGTTTGCCGATGAGTTATCGTATCTGGACCGATATCAAGGACGTATATAAGATCAAGGAAAAACCTTTCGAGCGGATTGACAAGGTTATCGAATGGGGCAAGAAATATGGTATGCATGTCAGTTTGAACTTTCACCGTGGGCCGGGGTATTGCGTGAATCGCGGGGAGACGGAACCTTTTGACCTTTGGAAGGATGCAGAAGCTCTCAAAGCATTTGCCTATCACTGGGAATTTTTTACCAAGCGTTATAAAGGCATTTCGTCGAAGCGGCTTAGTTTCGATTTGATCAACGAACCGAAGCGCCCAACGATGAATGGCATGACGCGAAAGGATTACGAACGCGTAGTGCGCAGCACGGTGAAGACCATCCGAGCGGTCGATCCGGATCGATTGATCGTGATTGATGGTTTATCCTGGGGGAATGATCCTGTGCCGGAATTGATGGATCTGAAGATCGGACAGAGCTGTCGAGGTTATACACCAAGCCAAATCAGTCATTATCATGCCAGTTGGGTGGATCGGAACCTGTCGTTTCCGGAGCCGATCTGGCCGGATACGGAAGGTAAAACGCATAAAATGACCCGACAAAGTTTAGAGAAGCATTATGGCAGGTGGGCCGATGTTGCGCGGCAAGGCGTGGGAGTACATTGCGGGGAATGCGGCTGTTATAACAAGACGCCGCACAATGTCTTTCTGGCCTGGTTTCGAGACGTGCTGGATATTTTGACCGGGTATAACATTGGATATGCCTTGTGGAATCTACGCGGCTCGTTCGGCGTGGTGGATTCGGGACGCGCAGACGTGGAGTACAAAGATTTTCATGGGCATAAACTGGATAAGAAGTTGTTGGATTTGTTATTGGAATTTTGATTTCGTCTTCGAGCAGGGAACAAACAATTTCGCCCTTTCAGGGCTTGAAAATATTTTGGGTGATCATAAACCCAGGGCGTTGCCCTAGGCTGTATTATTTTGCCCCGTTGGGGCGCATAGAAAAGAAATGAGTAAGTTAATCATTACCGTAAACAACGATGAATTATGAAGTTTATATGATGAATCAGTACTGTCCCGTTAACTTTTAACAATTATACGATAACACTAAATATAGTA
>CAZNQT010000498.1:0-4050 GCA_964574885.1 uncultured Pirellulales bacterium | reverse complement strand
TGTACCTTTGATTTTTTATATTTTTAATTTGTTTAGTATTTAGAGATTAGAATTTTTTATTTTAATTTATCGATGGATGGCACCGCCATGCGAGTCCGCGAGCTTGGGGGTGGGGAACGATCGGCTGGAGGGAACTCGTATTCTATAAATCTTTCTGTGTTTCTACTTAGATAGCAGTCATGTTCGCTTGAATTGCTTTTCCAGTTGATCCAGCGACAGGCGAATCGTGGTAGGCCGACCGTGAGGGCAGTTGCTGCTCCGCTCGACGAGGTTCCGCTGCGCCAATAACGATTGGATCTCTTCATCCGTCAGGGTGTCTCCCGCCTTAACCGCCGCCTTACAGGCCATCATGTCCAGCAACTCGTGGAGCAGTTGTTCCTTACTCACGTTTCCGGATTGGCTGATTAAAATATCGAGCAGATCGGCCAGAAACGCCGTCGGCTGTACCTTATCCAGCAAAGACGGGAACCCCTGGATCGCAACCGTCCGCGGTCCGAACGGTTCGGTCAATATCCCCAACTCCTTTAGGATGTCGGCGGCGTTTTCCAGCGCCGCCAGTTGCTTCGCCGTCACCTCCAGCGTCTCCGGAATCAAGCGACGCTGACTCGCCAACGCCCCTTGACTGATCTGTCGATGCAGTTGTTCGAAGATCACCCGCTCATGCAACGCATGCTGATCGATAATTAAAATCCCGTTTTCCGTCTCCGCCACCAGATACGTATTGTGTACCTGGAGATAGCGGTGGGGGGGCTCAGGTTCCGAAGCAGGAATGTCCCTCCGACTCTCAGATTCATCCGTGGCTTGCATTTCAGATGGTTTAGCTGCGTCTTCCTGAACAAACGTTCGGTCGGGTGGCATGGCCAAATCCGCTTGGCTGTGAGATCCAACGGTACGAGCGTGGGAGGGATACGATGATTTATGACTTTCAACCGGTCGCGACGATAACGGTGGGGGAGCGCCCTTGAAGAAATCCGCCATCGCCTGCCGGACTCGCTGCTGTCGCTCTTCTTTGCTTTCGCCCGCCTCTCGATCTGATGGCATGGCCGACTCTGCTGGGCCATCTGTACGAACCGGATGGATAGCGGAGGGCGATGAATGACTCCCTGGTTCTAATGCCTGATCGCTGACCGGGACCGAAAGGTCCGTACTCAATAGTCGATCCCGTATCGCCGCTAACACCTGCGCGTGAACGGCATTTGAGTTGGAAAACCGTACCTCTGTTTTCGCCGGGTGCACATTCACATCGACTGCATTGCACGCCAGTTGAATAAACAGAAATGCCACCGGTTGACGATTCGCTTCCAACAGTCCCCGATATGATTCCCGAATTGCATGGCTGACAAATCGATCCCGAATATGCCGTCCGTTCAAAAATACATATTGCCACTGCGATCCGCTCCGGGCGTGCTGCGGCGGTGCGATTAGACCGGTAATCCGGATCTCACGATCGTCACGCTCGATGGGGATCAAATCCTGGGCCAACGAATTCGAGAATAGAATCCCGATCCGTTCGCGCAGCGATTGGCCGGCGGGCAGTTCATGTACCTTACGACCGTTGTGCGCCAGAATCAAATGTATCTCCGGATTCGCCAATGCAATCCGCGTGAACTGCTCCGTGATATGCCCCATTTCCGTATTCGCGGTCCGCAGGAACTTCCGTCGCGCCGGTGTATTAAAAAACAAATTCCGCACGCTGATCGCCGTTCCGACCGCCGACGGCGCCGGCAACGGCTCGGCATACTGACCGCCCGAGATTACCAGACGGCCCCCTTCAATCGCCTCCGTCGGACGGCTGACGATCTCCACCTGACTGATTGACGCTATACTCGCCAATGCCTCGCCCCGAAAACCCATCGTCGCGATCGAATATAAATCATCCTCCTGAAGGATTTTACTCGTCGCATGGGGCGCAAATGCCAGGATCAATTCTTCGAACGAAATCCCGCACCCGTTATCGCTGATCCGAATCAGCTTCTTGCCGCCGTCCTCAATATCCACTGTGATCCGCGTCGCGCCGGCATCCAGGCTGTTCTCCAGCAGTTCCTTCACCACGCTGGCTGGTCTTTCCACCACCTCGCCCGCCGCGATCTTATTTACCAAATGCTGCGGTAACTTTGCAATCTTCGCCATTACGTATTAGTTTATATCTCTAAAATCGGGTGGCATGCCTACGCGAAGCTTAGGCATGTTATTCCGCCAAAATCCTAATCCTAATCTTCAGGATTAAATTTAATGCTTGTGATGGCATTATAGGTAAATTATCGTAGAGGGTCAAACATGGGAAAACGTAATGGTTAAATGTATTAACAGCAATAGTTTGCAGGAGGCAAAAAATATACCGGACCTCATCGACCAGACACGCAGGTCTGGATTTGACCACCTGGAATTGTCACTGGAACCGTCCGGTCCGCTCGGCGAGGCTGACTGGGACGACCTACACAAGAAAATTGTTAATTCCGACTTGATAATTACGTCACTGACCTCGACCCAATTCGATCTGTTCACCCTCGCCGGCCTTGACGGCGAACCGAACCAAACCGCTGCCCGCGATACGGTTATACAATTTCTCCATCGCGCCTCTTCCGGTAACTTGGATTCGATGGTTCTTATTTCCGCCCACGATAGACACTCCGTTGACCAGGTGGGGGTCAACGATTATGAAACCGCCTTCAATTCTCTTTTCCAAATCCTAACAGAATTAGCTGCTGCTGCAGAGAATCTATCGGCGCCGTTAGCCTGCGAAAATCCCGCCGCCGGACTGCTGCTCTCTCCCCTGGAACTCCGCGATTTCATCGACCAGATTAACAATCCCTATGTCGGCGTCTGCCTGAATCCCATGCACGCCGCACGACTCGGCAATCCCCTCGATTGGCTTAATATCCTCGACCAACGCATCCTCGCCCTGCGGCTGAATCTCCCCTCTCACTCAAATATTAACATAGAAAATGTCCCAACCGATTTTCTAACGGAGTGGGAACCTGTGAGTCGGAATATCCCCCTAATTTATAAATGAGATCGTCGCGGGATTACCATTCTGACCGCAACGATAAAATCTTCAACCAGGAACTACTAATCCCCTTCTGGCGCCTTGTTGCCCACCAGGGGTCTCTCCCGGTCCACATGAAAAAACACCAGGTACTTATTCGCATCATCCCGTGGATCGATGGCGCCGGGCGTTTTTCGCTTGAGTTTCTCGATCAATTCTTGATTCGTCTCTTCCTGCCGCTTGGTCAGATAGAGTCGCTTGCCCTTGTATCCCGGGCCTTCCTCGATAAACAGGTACGCCGCCTGGGGATTCGTTTTTAGATTTTCATGAGATAGCCGCTCGCGCATAATAAATGCTACCGTTTCGGAATCGATCACGTGCGGCCGTGCGTAAATCGCTGCATCCACCTCGCCTTTATCATTCGCCGTCGCCAATACCCCCGTCCCTTTCACCTGTTCAAAATACTCCGCCAAACTCATCTTCAAACTCCCAACTTTCTCTTCTTCCCGATTCAGTTTCCTTGCCCAACGTAGGTTCACTCGTGAAAAAAACGTTCTCAGTAACCGGCCAGCCAGTTATCCAGGAATACGACAAGATCCCGAAGATCGATCAATCCGTCCGGTCTTTCACTGATGTCGCACAAAGGATTGTAGTGCAGCTCCCCATACTCGGTCAACCAGGCAGAGGCCAATACAACGTAATCGTCGAAGTCCACGTCCCCGTCCGGTTCGAAATCGCCCGGCCGGGGGGTAACCGCGCCGAATAACTCCGGGATGAACAGAAAGTCGCTGCTGGAGATGGATTGATTATGTACCTGGATGGCCAGCACATTGTTACCGGCAACCAGATTGTCCAGGAAATCGGTTAGATCTACCGCTTCGGGCGGGCAGGGACCGGTCGGCGAACCGGTGCCGCAGCACGCCTCATGGTTATCCGTCGTCGCCGGCTCATCGTACGTAGGGGGGCTCGGGGGATATTGACTCGCAACCGGAATCCCGTTGAGGTAAGCGATATAGCCGTCATCCCAGTCTATCGTAAAGGGCAGCCGATGCAAACGCGATGGT
>CAZNQT010000497.1:0-4053 GCA_964574885.1 uncultured Pirellulales bacterium | reverse complement strand
CCCATCTCGCCCTCGCCGCCGGCGCCTCCGCCCTGGCCGTCTGCTCCGCCGTCATCGCCGCCGACAACCCCCAGGCCGCCGCCCAAGCCCTGATTGCCGCCTTCCCCCCACCCGCCGATCCCGAATCCACTGAATCCCATACCTAAGTACTGATATATGCCGAAATTACCTAAAATTACAAAACAAACCCAATTTTCACGATAAAATACTATGGAGTAAGCGTTTATACCCCATTATCCGGAAGTTGTTATTTTGCCCGAACTTAGCGACGAACAATTGGTGGAACTTTTCCGATCCGGCAACGAGGATGCATTCGGCCGGTTGGTTCGTCGTTATGAGCGGGAATTGTACAACTTCCTGCTGAAATTCCTGGGTAAATCCGCCTCCGCCGAGGATATTTTCCAGGAAACGTTTCTGCAGGTGCACCTATCGGCGAATACATTCGAGTCGGGTCGTCGATTTCGGCCGTGGTTGTACACGATCGCGGCCAACAAGGCGCGGGACCTACTGCGGAGTCAGGCCAGGCGACCTACGGTACAGCTTACCCCGCCGGATGATGATACGGATATCGCACAGCTCTGGGAGGGCCTGCTCCAGGATACCACGACGCCGGAGCAACAGTTGCAAGTCAAGCAGCGACAAGAGTTTGTGCGCGAGGTGGTCGGCCAATTGCCGGATCATCTGCGGGAGATCCTGATCCTGGCTTACTTTAACCAGTTGTCATATAAGGAGTTATCGGATGTTTTGGGCATTCCGCTGGGGACGGTGAAATCTCGTCTCCATTCGGCGGTGACGCATTTTGCCCGGCTTTATCGCGAACTGAGTCCCGACCCTGAGCGTATAGAAAATGGATAGGAGGAGCGTAGGGACATTATGGGAAAGATGGAACCTGACAAATTACAACGGATATTGGATTATCATCTGAAACAGGATGAACCGGCACAGCGTCTGGAGACGCAGCGACTGCTGGCGGATGACGCAGAATTGCAAGAACTGGATCAGGTACTGCGGCGGAGTCTGGAAACATTAGGTTCATTTGGCGAAGAAGAACCGCCGGCGGGATTGGCGGATCGGACCTTGCAAAAGATAGCGCGACAACGTCAGGTGCAGCAGTTGGCGAAGTCGTCTAAGGATATCGCGTCGAGAGGGTTGAAACGGGATCGGACGTCGCGGGCGAGGTGGGTGCTCTCGAATTTGCGCGATGCGATCGCGGTGGCCGCCTGTCTGACGCTGGTGTTTCTATTTATGCGGCCGGGATTACAGAAAGCCCGTCAGATATCACAGCAGCAAGCCTGTGCGAATCAGTTTCGCTCGATCGGCTACGGTCTGTCGGAATACGCGCATGATTACGACGGTCGGATGCCCTACGTTCACCGGCCGCAAGGCGCGAAATGGCTGGGCGTCGGCGAGCAGGACGATCAGCATTGTTCCAATAGCCGCAATACGTATTTATTGGTCAAGATGGGTTACGTATCCGTAGATACATTTCTCTGCCCGGGCGCCAATGCCAAAAAGGACGTCAAACTTCGCATCAAAATGGATCCGCAGACACTGAAGAAGCTCCAGGATTTTTCCGATCAGTATCATGTTAATTACAGTTTCTTTCTGGTATTGAATAATCAATCGTTTTTCGGCAAGCAGGGGGAAGACATTCCGATCGGATCCGATCAAAATCCGGTCTTTTTTAACTATGACAGCCAAAAGCATCCGATTCTGGATCTGTCGCTGAATCAGGAATTACTGCGCCGCAATTCACCGAATCACGGGGGTCGGGGTCAGAATCTGCTTTACGGGGACGGTCACGTGCGTTTTTCTCCCACGCGTTACATCGGCCTGGACGGCGATGATATTTTCACACTGAACAATGTTCTCCAGTATGACGGCGACGAGCAGCCGGCTACGGAGAGCGATATCCTGCATGCGCCGTAGTTCATATCAGTGCTCAGTTCTCAGGGCTCAGGACCCAGAAAACTAGTTCCTCGTTCCTAGTTTCAGGTTTCAAGCTTCGGGTTACAGGTTCAAGGTTCAAGGTTTCTCCGTCGAGGGCGACGGAGCTACAGGTCGAAAAAAAGTCAACAGTCCACAGTCTTCCCCGCTACGCCAGAGCGCTTAGCGGCGGCGAGCAGTACACAGAGAAGAGAAATTTTAGACACTGATTTATACTGATTAAACTGATTTTGAGATTGAAGAGGGGGGTAGAGGGAAGTATAATAGCGGGGAATGGGATAGAGAAGGTCGCATCTGGGAAGAGAAGAAATGGAACCACAGATCCGCCTTCGCTAAAAGCTATGGCAAGACAAGTTTAACGGAGAAACTATGAAACCGGAGCCTCCCGGCATGGGGACGGGATCGTTATACTAACGTCCCCAAAACACGTGGCCGTGCGTAACGCCACAACACCCTTTATCACAGGAGGCTCCATCATGGAGAAGTATATCGGATTTGACATCGATGACAAGAAGACAGTGGCTTGTGTAGTGCAAAAAGGCAAAAAAGACCGGCATGACACGATGCGGACGGATGTATCGGTAATGAAACGCTGGCTGAAGAAGCAGCGTACGCCCCGGACCAAGCTCCACTTAACGTTCGAGGTGTCGGGGCAGGCGGGCTGGTTATATGATGAGTTGCGCGACTCGGTGGATACGTTGACGGTCAACAATCCCTCGAAGATGACGTGGATTTACCGTACGGCCAAGAAGTCGGATCGGATCGATTCGCGCAAGCAGGCCATCTTGTTACAGATCGGTGAGATTCCCAAAGTACACATGCCGGCCAAAGAGGTTCGGCAATGGCGGTGTCAGATACAACATCGTCGCCGTCTTATCGACGGACGTACGCAAGGCAAGAATCGGATACGGACGGTATTAAAGAATCACGGGTATCGCCGCCCGGTCTGCCAGGGAAGTTGGTGGAAGAAAGCGAACCGTCAGTGGATGCAGGAGATCGTCGAAGGCGTGTCGGCGCCCTGGGTGGATACGTTGGCAGACTTGTTAGAACAGTTGGCCGTATATGAAATCCAAATTGCCCGAGCGACGAAACGCCTCGATGCTCGTCTTGCGGGGAATGCGGCGGCGAGATTGTTACTGAGTATTCCGGGCGTAGGGCCGCGGACGGCAGAGGGGGTGTTGGCCTATACGGACGAGGTGGAGCGGTTTCGGCGGGGCAAGGAGTATTGCAGTTATTTCGGCATGACGCCGAAGTTGGATGAATCGGGCTCGACGCGACGATTGGGACACATCAGCAAACAGGGACCGTCGGTGGTGCGTTGGTTGATCGTGGAGAGTGCGTGGCGGGCGGTGCAGAAGAGTCCGGCGTTACAGGCCTTCTATCAACGAGTCCTGCGCCGACAGGACAAGCGGAAAAAGATCGCCATCGTCGCGACCGCGCGCAAGTTGTTAAGCGTGATGCGTGCGATGCTGATAAGCGGCGAGGTCTTCCACGAAGAATTGGTGTTACGCCAGGACCATAATACTTCTTCCCGAAAAAAGTTAAGAGAGTTTTATTCGTAAATGGTTTGTTTGTGGGCTGACGGGACGACCGGCAGGATCCTGGTCCGTGTAATGTGACCCCGTGGGGATTACGGCACAGAGAATAGGACCTGCCCCCGCAAGCAATCTCATGTAGCCGTCCGCGTGACGAGCACGAATAGGAGTGTGGGCCGTTAGTTCCCCGCAAAGTCCCGTTAGCCTGAAATATAAAGAGAGGACTTTCACATTTTCCTCCTCCCAGAGAGAGAGAGGACGGGAGAAGGGTACGAGTACGAAGGAACTGCGTGTGCGAAACAAAGCAAAAAAAGAAGAAAAATTCCCTTGACCCGCTCCGGTTCATAGGATTTCACGGATTAGGTCTAGGGTTTAGGGTCCAGAGCCAAGGGTGAAGATAAGGATGAAAAAGTTGAAGTTTGAAAGGAATTTAATAGTAAAAAGTAGAAAAGATGGATGCCTGCCTGCGCAGGCATGACAAGGTTGCTCCCCGGCACAGGTCCGGGGGCTAACCGAAAACGAATAGAACGCGTGGGGCAAGGCCCCACCCTACTTCCCACGACCTTTTTGG
>CAZNQT010000496.1:0-4062 GCA_964574885.1 uncultured Pirellulales bacterium | reverse complement strand
CGCTTGAGATCCTCGATCTCCGCCGAGACCGCGACGATGCGGCCCGTCAGCGTGGGAATCTCGATATTATCCGGCAGACGGATCCCGCCTTTGGTCTCTTTCTTGTCCTCATCTTTGCGCAGCACGACGCGTTTGCCGACCGGCTCCACTGTCTCGAACGCGTCCTCCGGCAGTTTCGTCCCTTCCAGATTATTCCTTTCTTTCACCATAGTGCTATTATACTCTCAAGGCAGAGTCATTAAAAGAGTTTTCATCGCTTTCGTCAGCACCGTTTGATAATTCGCCACGTCCCGCACGTGAAAGATATAGCGATTTTTCGCCGTTTTATCTGGCTTCCACAATGTAATACCCTTATCACTGCAAGTTACCCGGATGGGATCGAAAGTAAAAACCGCTTCTTTCCCGGCGGTCGCTTTGGGCACAATGCTACCCTCCCGCGTTACCGTCTTGCCCACAACGTGCAGAAATCCACCCGTGCACCATATATTGCGAAATAAAGCTCCCTGTTTGCTGAGCAAGGCCTTGTCGTTAGATCCTTCCAGATATTGCAGCCAATTCGAATCGATTCGCCGGGCGTACATATAGCCAAAGTAATTCTGAATCCGCTCGGATAGGTACGGCAGGATCTCATTCTGACGAAAGCGATAGAACGTACCGTATTCCCGCACTCCCTGCTCGGAAAAAGGTTTTACTTCCTCAAAGCAGGGCATCCAATACACCGGACAAGGCAGGTCAAAAATGGCTGCATACGCACCCGGTTCCAGCGAAACGTTATATTCCAGCCGCACCGCCAATTCCGGATTCGGCGAACCCGTCCCCGCGTTCAAATATACTCCTGCGCACTTCTGGGCAAAAAGGCTGGGTTCGCGCTTACCGGCTATCGCCACGTCCCGACAACAGCCGGTAATGTTAATTACCACCGGTTTCGGGGATTCTCGTAATACGTTTAGGATCAATCGAATCCCGTTCAGATCCGACGGACTCGCTTTTTCTTTGGTATCGTCGCGGGATTGCATCGGCTCCGAACAGCCCACGACCACCGGAACGGCCAAACCGGTTAGGTAGTTCATCTGCGCTACTGCCTGCACGTCCGGATTCCAATCTCGATTGTTTCTCCGCGCCGGCGGTGAATCGATCACAATCCCACGCAGATCCATCTCTCCCTGATACGCCAATGCATACACACACGCCAGGTCCCAATGATCGTCCGGATCGTTATGCGGTCGAAACAGATCCGTCACCTGCACCACCGGAACGGTTCGATCAGATCCGAAAGAATCGCTCCCCAAACAAAAAGCGGAGCTTAAAAAAGCCCCGCCTAGTACCCAAACCACCGCGGTTAATATCTTTTTCCTCGCCACTCTTCACTCTTCAATTTTACTCACAACTCACAACTGTTCACTCACCACTGTTTTACAGCATCGCTTCGGCGCCGGCGCTGTGCAGGCGAATTGTCTTACGGCTCAAATCATGATCGGCTTTGATGTACCGTACCGTGCCGTACCGTGCCCGCATCACCACCGAATAGGTCGAAGCCGTATTTTTTTCGATATGGATGCCGCGCAGTACGAACGAGCTGGTAATTCCCGTCGCACAGAAAACCACGCTCGGGCCGCGAACCAGTTCTTCCGCCGTGAAATGTTTCGACAGGGCCTCTTCACCCAGTTCGGTGATGATCCTTTTCTTCTCGTTATCATTCGAAGGAGCCAATCGGGTCAACATATCTCCGCCCATACATTTCAAGGCCGCCGCCGCCAGCACCGCTTCCACCGAGCCGCCCATTCCCATATACACGTCAATCCCCGAATCGGCTAGTGCCGGCGCAATCGCACCTGCCACGTCGCCTTCGCGGATCAGACGTACCGAGGCGCCGGCCTTGCGAATATCGGATATCAGTTTCTGGTGCCGTTTGCGATCCAACACATTGACCGTCAAATCCTGCACCCGCTTATTCACCTGCAGCGCGATGATTTCCAGATTGTCGCGCACCGACGCATTCATATGCACCTGGGCCGGTCCCTTCTTCACGGCGGGTCCATACGCGATCTTTTCCACGTAGCGGCACGGAATACTCATAAAGGCCGAGGTATCTTTACTATGATGGGCCGCTGCCAGCAGCGACATCGCTCCCACGTGTCCCATACTGACCAGTTCCACGCCGTCGATCGGCAGTACCGCCAGATCCGCTTCGAACGAGTTTTTTTGGCCGCTTCCGAGTTGCTCACCCGTCTCAATCGGACCTGGTTCCGGTTTCAAGTTGTCCCCCACCACCACCGTACCGCGAATATTCGTCAGGTTCAGCGTCCCCCGCATGGCATCCACCGCTGCGGTATGGGCGCTGCCGGGATCGCCCTTACCCAACCAGCGGTACGCATTCAACGCCGCCGCCTCCGTGGTGCGCAGAAAATCCAACTCCACCATCCGTTCCAGATCCAGATCCGCCTTCGATACCTCGACTTTTGCTGTCACGGCCTTCCCTGGCGCCTTCGTGGGAATGCTGCTTTTCGATTTAGATTTCGTACCGACCGTTTTTGCCTGAGCCGGTTTCGCTTGCGCCAATTTGCCCTTCTTCTTCTTACTCATATCCTGTCAATCCTGTCAAATATCACCTTCTCACAACTCACAACTATCTACTCATAATTCTTCTATACTTCTTTATCCTCGATCCACGCCATCATTTTGCGCAGCCGACGCCCCACCTGTTCGATCGTACTGTCGTGATCCATCTCATACAGAGCGTTGAAGTTCTTCTTGCCGCTTTCCACTTCGGCGATCCATTCCTTGGCAAACTGACCGGAGCAGATCTCATCCAGAATCTTCTTCATTTCGACGCGCGTCTCATCCGTAATGATTCGCGGCCCTCGCGTCAGGTCGCCGTACTCCGCCGTGTTGGATATCGAATAACGCATGTAACTGATACCGCCTTGATACATCAGATCGACGATCAATTTCACCTCGTGCAGCCACTCGAAGTAGGCGATCTCCGGTTGATACCCGGCGTCCACCAGCGTTTCAAATCCGGCCTTAATCAACGCCGACAAGCCCCCGCACAACACCACCTGCTCGCCGAACAGATCGGTTTCCGTCTCTTCCTTATAGGTTGTCTCAATGATCCCGGCCCGCGCGCCGCCGATCCCATTGGCCCACGCCAGGGCAATTCGCTTGGCATCGCTCGTCGCATCCTGCTGCACCGCTACCAGGCACGGCACGCCGCCGCCTTTCTCGTATTCGCTGCGTACCAGGTGTCCCGGCCCCTTCGGGGCGATCATGATTATATTCACGTCCGCCGGCGGGACGATATACTTAAAATGAATGTTGAAGCCGTGACAGAATCCCAGCGTCTGACCGGCTTTCAGATTCGGGGCGATCTCTTTTTCATATACCTGGGCCTGAATCTCATCCGGAATGGTTACGATGATCAGGTCCGCTTGCTGGACCGCCGCCGCTGCCTTCATCGGCTCAAATCCGTGTTTCTGGGCAAGTTGATAATTATCCGTTCCCGGCATTTCCGACACCACGACATTCATCCCGCTGTCCCGCAGGTTCAGACTATGAGCGTGGCCCTGACTGCCGTACCCGATCACCGCGATTGTCTTGCCTTTCAAGGGCGTCAACGGGGCTTCCTGTTCGTAATAAATTTTCGCTTCACTCATGTTTGCAACTCCTTATACGATATATTCCAACCTTTCGTTCTTGAGGTCTTCGTCATTGTTTCGTCATTCGTCATTATAAATCAGGAGGCAGGCTGTGCAATGCACACCTTTTCTTTTCTACTGTACTCCCCGCAGGTGGCGGGGCATGGCTATCACGCCTGTCCGGGCCACGTCTTTCACCCCGTAAGGACGACACGACTCGATAAACGCCTCGATCTTCGCTTCTGGGCCCGTTACCTCCACCATAACGAATTTGGGCCCAATGTCCACTACTTTCGCCTGGAACATCTCGATCAAGGCCTGGATCTCCGGACGACGTTCCGGACTCGACGCCACCTTGATCAGCATCAAATCCCGCTGCACCAGGGCCTGATCCGTCCAGTCATACACCTTCACCACCGGAATGAGC